>JAZUSW010000023.1:0-7050 GCA_045606925.1 Acutalibacteraceae bacterium
CCTTGCCCTGCTCGAGCGCTAAACCTGCAACCTTTGAATCCTGCTCGGTAAAGCCCTCTACACCGTCAAGCATAATTACACAGACATCACTGCGTTCTATTGCCATTTCGGCGCGCAGTACACTGTATTTTTCTATATTATCTTCAACCTTACTTTTACGGCGAAGACCCGCAGTATCAATAAAATTGAATTTACCGTACTTATTCTCAATAAATGTATCTATTGCATCACGGGTTGTACCCGCAATATCCGATACAATAGAGCGTTCTTCACCCGACAGGCAGTTGATTAAAGAAGATTTACCGGCATTGGGTTTACCTATAACGGCAACATTTATAATATCTTCATCATCTTCATCGGCTGAATACTCAGGCATAAATTCAAACACGCGGTCAAGCAGGTCTCCCGTACCGTGACCGTGCACAGAAGACACGGCAACAGGGTCGCCGAGCCCTAAATTATAAAACTCATAAAATTCAAGCGGAACATCACCTATACCGTCACACTTATTAACACAAAGTATTACGGGTTTTCCGCTTTTTTGAAGCATTACGGCAACATCCTGGTCGGATGCCGTAACACCGCTTTTAACATCGGTTACAAAGATGATTACATTAGCGGTTTCAATAGCAAGGTTTGCCTGTTCACGCATACTTGATAATATTATATCATCGGTTTTCGGCTCAATGCCGCCCGTATCTATAAGCATAAATTTGCGACCTGCCCACTCGGCTTCGCCGTAAATGCGGTCGCGTGTGACACCCGGCGTATCATCAACAATGGAAAGCCGTTTACCGATAATTTTATTAAAAAGTGTAGATTTGCCCACATTTGGCCGTCCCACAACGGCAACAACGGGTTTTGCCATAGTTAATTCTCCTCTCCGAGTATTTTTTCCACAAACTCGTACCCATCGTTATTAACGGGAACCAGTTTTACATTTAACTTTTCTTCTACCTCAAAGGTAGTAACATCATCTAAAAATCTATCGTTTTCATAGCGGAGCATTGATGACGGAATATAAAGCGCTTCACCTAAATCCTTACCATTCAACTGTTCAATTATATCCCCGCCCGTTACAAGACCCGCAACGGTGATTTTTTCACCGAAAAAGTTGTTTTCTATCCTGTATACACTGATTTTGATTTGGGGGAATTTTGCGGTAATTTTTTCGCACAACTGACTGAGTAAAGGATATGCCGCAACACCCGTTGCAACCGAGATTTTACGAGGTGCTGGGTTTATATCGCTTTGACCTAACGCGCATAAAACTTCATTTTTAAAGAGTGACCAAAGTCCTACGCCGTTTTCAAGCTGCAAGAAGTCACCGTAGTGTGCCGTATCGGGTATTTCGCGCTCGGCTTTTAAGTAAAATTCATCGGCACCGTACACGCGTATTTCTCCGTAGCGTTCCATATTTATCTTTGACTGTGCATCGATAATTTTAAGTACGCTTTCGGCAGTCTCTTTTGTAAACGGCTCTAATTTTTCAAGCCCTTCGCGGTGCTTGGTAAGTCCCACCGGTACTGCCGCTATGCACTTTATATGTTCTTTATCGCTTAGCTCTTTAAGCGACCTTTTTAATTCGTCACCGTCATTTATACCGGGGCATAAAACCAGTTGACAGTTCATATCAATACCCGCGCTATTGAGTCGGTCAATAACCGATAAAACCGAACCCGCATTCTTGTTTTTCATCATACGGACTCGAAGTTCAGGATTAGTGGTATGCACCGATATATTTATCGGGCTTATGTGCATTTTTATAATACGCTCTATTTCGTGCTCGGTAATATTGGTAAGGGTAATATAGTTACCGAAAAGGAAGGAAAGGCGCGAATCGTCATCCTTAAAATAAAGTGACTCACGCATACCGCGCGGCAACTGGTCAATAAAGCAAAAAATACACTTGTTTTTACACGAGCGTTGGCGGTCCATCAAATAGGTCTCAAATTCTAACCCCAACTCACAAAACTCCTGCTTTTTTACGGTTTTTGTAATTTGTTTGCCTTTGGCATTTATAAAGCAAAGGTCGATTTTGGTATCATTCTGGTAAAAGCGGTAATCGAGAACATCCATTATTTCATTATTATTAAGCGAAATAAGAGTATCCCCCATTTTTATACCCGTTTTGTATGCGGGCGAGTTTTTTACAACATTTTTTACAATAACAGACATTTCGACACCCCCCTTGGAATTATTTTTATTACCCTAAAATAAAATAGAGAAGGATTTCCTCCTCCTCTACCCCGTTGATTAAATAGTTTACTTAAATTAGTCCTCTACTTTAACTACCTGACGGTCACCATAGTAACCACAAGCGCTGCAAAGTCTGTGCGGTCTTTTATAAGCGCCGCAACGGTTACACTTTACAAGTGTCGGAGCGCTGATTTTCCATAAATTATTTCTTCTCTTATCGCGTCTTGCCTTAGAAGTTCTTCTCTTCGGTACTGCCATCTTAATTTCCCTCTTTCAAAATATAAAATCATAATTACTTCAATAAATCTGCTAGTGCCTGTAAACGCGGGTCTATTTCCTTTTTACCGCAATTACAGGTATTTTTATTAAGATTTGTTCCGCATTGTGCACAAATGCCTTTACATTCCTCACAACACAAATGCTTCATCGGGATATGAAGCAATACATCGGTGCGGCAAAGCTCGGCCAAGTTAAGCTTCATATCGCTGACGAGCAAGATAAAATCGTTATCCTCATTTTCAATTTCGGTAGCAAGGATATACTCATTATCAACCGTAATTTCCCTTGCGGCTTGTTCACCGCAACGGTCGCACGGCGCATCGTAGCACGCCACACAGTGTATACTTAATAAAACTACACCGGCTTTGTTGGTGACTTTACCTGATACCGAAATCGGTTTTTTGAGTGGGAACACACCCGAAAATTCGATATCACTTAAATCCAACTCATATTCAATCGGAGATACATAACCGTCGGTTATAAAAGCTTTCTTTAAATCCAAAATCATCGCTTTACCTCCAAATTGACACATCCTATATTATATATATATTGCTTTTCTTTGTCAAGGGGTATTTTTCCTTAATTTACATACAGTAAAACACCGATGCCAAAGCACCGGTGTTTTACTTTAAAGAGTTGTTTTATTTTTCATACTCTTCCGCTCTGTTTCTCGCGTCTATATCAATATCCGATAATGCATTCTGGAAATTGGTATATTCGGGGTCGCTTCGGAAAGAGAAAGAAAACGAAGAATAAATAACCGCATCTTTGTAATCGGTTTTTTGTGTGTCTGCATTTGCCCAGCTGCCGTAAATATGAATCGTATCGAACGAATTATATTTTTCGCTAAACAAACGCTCGGTGTCGGCCGCCGATAAATCGGCTATATATGCATTTACCAAGCTCTCGCCTTCTTGACGGGTCAATGTAACATTATAGTATTTACCTGCCTTGTTGCCATCGAGCGAAAATTCGGTTCCGCCATATTCATCCATTTGCTTTTTTAGTTCTCTTGTTAATTCTTTTCTGATAATTTCGGCCTTTTCGGATGTGGCAAATGTAAACGGAATTAAATATCTACGCTCAACCTTTGTTCCGTTTATAAGCGTATAGCTGTAATAAACATAATCTGTGTCGACATATCCGTCCGGATTAGTATATTTCTTATCCGAAACCGTAGGTTTATCTTTTACTATCAGTTTGTGCAAATTTGTTGCGAGTTCTGTATTTTCAAATTCCATTTCCATACCGCGATAGGTAACGCTGACCGATTCTATTTGTGAGTTTTCGGGCACATAATCTTCAAAGCCCAAAACGTCAAAGCTAATACCCGCCGTTACGGAAAATATAGCTACAAGGGCAACGCACACGGGGGCTATTGCTCTTTTTATGTTTTTAAAGCCGCGGTTTATAACGATATTATAAAGCACCGCACCCAACATAGCACCGATAACACCGGGTATCCAAAAGGATATATCCATACGGTCATTAGCAAATATTGCGCCCAGTATAAAGTAGCACACAACCGATACTATTGTACCTATAATAAACGGTACAAATTTATAGGAATACGCACTCCCTGCCGACTCGCACTTTCTGCGGCGGTAAAGCAATACTGCCGCAGTCAAACAAAGAGCAGTTAAAACAGCTATCACTATTGTTCTGCCAAGCGGGAAAAGTGCAACATCGCCTTCAAAATACATAATTAATTTAAGTAATGCAAAGAGATAGGGGGATGTAAACTGCCAATAATATGTGTAATCCACATATGCAATACCGTAAATGTGGTCTTCACACATACCGCAAATAAGTGCCACGATAATGGGAAGTCCTACATTTAACACGGCAAACGCCACGAGTGAATCAAAAACCGTTCCCGCCGTTATTATAAACAATAGCGTGAATGCGCCGCAAAACAGCATCATAAATACAGTATAAAGTCCGGTTAATGTAATCGTACTTATGTCGCCCTCAACATTCGGATTAAGTGACACCGCTATAAATCCTATATAAGCGGCAATAACAGGGATTACCGAGCTTACAAAGGAAGCAAAGAACCTTGCAAGCAGCATTTTTGTGCGGGTAATCGGCACCGAGTGAAAAGCATCTGAAGCCGATTTTGAATACAGGAAATTGAAATTTATATATAAAAGTATAATCAAAAACAGCGTAGCACCAACCGCTAAAATTATTGAGGCGGGGAAAAATATTTCTACAAAATCAATTCTTTCGGTTACAAAGTATTCCAACTGATTTTCTACCAGACTCATCATATAAAACGGAGATAAAATGAGTGCCAAAACAGTTGCTACTGCGGTGAAACCAAGATTTTTGCGCAAGGTAAAAAAGAACATATTAAGTGCGGGTGTAAATCTGTTACAAAATGTTTTTTGCATCATATCCGTTTACCTCCAATTCATACATAAATATCTCTTCGAATGACGGCGGTATAATCTCCAAAAACTGCGGTAAAAGCTTACCGATATAATCCTTTATATCCTGTTCTTCACCGCGGCAAACAAGCTGAACCACCGAGCCGCTTTTTTCAATATTAACAATATCCAGTCCTTCAAAAACCGATATATCAGGTATCATATTGAACACCGCCTGTACCTTATGAATACCGCCGCGAAGGTTTTCTATATCATCGCTTAACAGCACCTTGCCGCCGTGCAACACACCCACGGTATCGCAAAGCTCATCCAAATCTCGCAAATTATGAGAAGCAATAATGGCGGTCATACCGTCACTCACACCCTCAGCTAAAAGGGACTTTAAAACCTTGCGCATAATCGGGTCTAACCCATCAAACGCCTCATCAAGCAAAAGATATTTCGGCCTTGTGGAAATAGCAAGGATTAGCGCCGCCTGTCGTTGCATACCCTTTGACATTGTGGATATTCTCGCCTTTCTATCAAGCGGAAAAACTTTTAGCAGCTGCTCAAATCTTTCAATATCGAAATCCTTATACAGCATTTTATAATATCTCATCATTTCGTTAAGATTAGACTGATGTATAAAATACGGTGTGTCGGGTAAATAACAAATTTTGCTTTTAATAAGCGAATTATCAAACGGATTTTGGCCATCCACCAAAATTTCACCGCCATCCACCGTATAAACACCTGATATTAATCGCATAAAAGTGGACTTGCCTGAACCGTTAGAGCCGACAAGCCCATAAATTGAGCCCTCGGGTATTTCAAAAGTAACGCTGTCAAGCGCACACTTTTCACCGAATTTTTTGGTAAGATTATTGGCTTTTATCATTTCTTTACCTCCGATTCATTAATTATATTTATGAGTTCTTCGTTTGTAAGCCCCAGTTGTTTTGCATCACTGATTGCTTTTTTAAACTGCTCGGCAGCCGCAATCTTTACCGCCGCCGTACAATCTGTCTCACTCGCAATAAAAGAGCCCTTGCCGGAAACTGAGTATATTACTCCCTTTTCTTCAAGCATTCTGTATGCGCGTTGAACAGTATTGGGGTTGATTGACATTTTTTGCGCTAATTGCCTGACTGACGGCAACGGCTCGTTGGGTTTTAATACCCCCCACATTTTTAAGCGTATTATACCGTTTACCAACTGGTCGTATATCGGTACACCGCTTTTATAATCCAACTGTAACATCGGGATTCCCTCCGTTTCTACTGTATTAGTTCGATTAGTACAGTTATATAATACACCCTTCCCTATCTCTTGTCAACTATTTTTTTATAAAAAGTAAAAAACGTTCGTGTTTGGAAAAGTTTTGTAATCGGGCAAAAACAATTGTATATATTGTATATAATATATTTATAACCAGATTAAAAATTATGTACAAATACGATTGACAAACATTATATAATATGCTACAATACCTAACGGAAATCTTTAAGACGATACAGAGATATCGGCAAGATTGTGTAAAAACAAAATGCAGTTTTGAAACTGCCCGTTTTGTTATGCTCAACCTTGCTTAAAGCAAGGTTTTTATTTTGCCTTAATATCGGAAAGGAAATGTTATGACGGACAAGTTGTTGGCAAATGTAATATCCGGTGGCGCCGATGAGTTTTTTATAAACTCAGTTTCGGCAACTTTGTTATCCGATGATGCCCTATCCGTTTTTAATACACCCAAATATTTTATTTTTCCCGGTTTTTGCGATGTGCATGTGCATTTTCGTGAGCCGGGTTTTTCTTATAAAGAGACAATAAAGAGCGGTTCGCTCGCGGCGGCGGCAGGCGGATACACGGCGGTATGCACAATGCCAAACCTGAATCCCGTTCCCGATAGCGCCGAGCACTTAAAACTGCAAACCGATTTAATACGCGAAAATGCAGTTATAAATGTACTCCCCTACGGCTCAATAACGGTAGGTCAGCTTGGCGAAGAATTATCCGATATGGATGCTTTATGTAAAGATGTTTGTGCTTTTTCGGATGACGGACGCGGTGTGCAGGATGCCGAGATTATGAAGACTGCTATGTTAAGGGCAAAAAGCTTAGGCAAAATTATAGTGGCGCACTGCGAAGATAACGCCTTGCTTCACGGCGGCTATATCCACGCCGAAGTCGGAGGCCAAGCGGT
>JAZUSW010000024.1:0-2021 GCA_045606925.1 Acutalibacteraceae bacterium
CCTGAATTAAACGCCGTTTTTCGTCGTGTAAGCGCAGCTCAAAGGTTTTGCGCCCATTTTGGATGAAAGCAAACGGGCCGGGATGTAAGTTCATATAGTGCGTCATCTGTGTCACCGCCTTTGTGGACAGTATAGCAGAAACTTTAGGTTAAATCAATTATTCATTATTCATCAGCGAAGCGACTTCATCATTCAATATTCATTGAAAATCCGTTTTAATGAATGATGAATATTGAATAATGAAAAATGAATAATACAAAACAAAAACCCTGCCGACAATAATCGACAGGATTATCGTTTTGGCGGAGATGGAGGGATTCGAACCCTCGAACTGCTTTTAACAGTTACACGATTTCCAATCGCGCGCGCTCGCCCAGCTACGCGACATCTCCATAAATTTATATCACCCATATATTATACATACGAGTGATATAAAAATCAAGTACTTTGTTATTTTACCGAAGAAATAAATTTCTTAAATGCGGCAATGCCTTTTTCATCGCGTTTGTACACACCTGCGTGTTCCAAAACCTTGGCAAAAACAATGCCTATTTCGTTGTGCAAAATTTCTTCAATATTATCTTTGTTTACATCATATTTGCCTATAAACGACTCTACCCAGTCAGCGTGTTTTGCAAGTGTCTCGTCTGCTTTTAAATCATCGCCGTTTAAAATGGCATCTGATAACCGTGCCATCTCGTTTTTAAGACGGGCAGGTAAAACCGCAAGTCCCATAACCTCGATAAGACCGATGTTTTCCTTTTTAATGTTATGCAGTTCACTGTGGGGGTGGTAAACGCCCATCGGATGCTCGGGCGTTGTTATATTGTTGCGCAGTACCAAATCAAGCTCAAACATATCGCCGTTTTTACGGGCAATAGGCGTGATGGTGTTGTGCGGTTCGCCATCGGTTTCGGCGAAAATAAAGGCATCGCTATCGGTGTAACCGCGCCAACTGCTAAGAATTTTACGGGCAAGGGGTATAATTTTTTCGGTAGTAGCCGCGCGAAGACGAATTACCGACATCGGCCATTTAACAATTCCCGCCTCTACATCGTCAAAGCCCTCAAATGTAACGCTATGCTCAATAGGTGCCTTTGCCATAGCAAAGGTATAGTGTCCGCCTTGGAAATGGTCGTGACTGAGTATTGAGCCGCCGACTATTGGTAAATCAGCATTTGAGCCAACAAAATAATGTGGGAAGAGCTTTACAAAATCAAACAGCTTTTGGAAGGTATCATCATTGATTTGCATTGGTGTATGCAAAGAATTAAATACGATACAATGCTCATTATAATAAACATACGGAGAGTATTGGAACATCCAGTCGCTATTGTTTATAGTAACAGGCATAATGCGGTGGTTTTGTCGGGCTGGGCTGTTAAGGCGTCCCGCATAACCCTCGTTCTCCTTGCAAAGCAAACACTTGGGATAGCCCGACTGCGGTGCCGCCTTTGCTGCGGCAATCGCCTTGGGGTCTTTTTCGGGTTTGGAAAGATTTATTGTTATATCCAATGTGCCGTACTCGGTATCGGTGGTCCATTTAACATCCTTTTTAATCCTGTAACGGCGGATATAATCCGAATCGCAGCTAAGGTTATAAAAATAGTCGGTTGCAGCTTCAGGTGAATTTTCATAAAGACTGTAAAACTTTTCGGTAACCTCACTTGGACGCGGCAATAATGCGCCCATAATACGAGTATCGAACAAATCACGCTCGGTTATATTATCGTCAATTATTCCCTTTCCTACTGCAAAATTAAGCATCTCTTTAAGGGTGGCTTCCAAATCAAACTCTGCGGCAATATTTTCAGGTTGGCTATACTCATCCAACCTTAAAATATCAAGCAACTTGTTGGTAATATATACCCTGTCCTGCTCATTATAAAAACCTTTATTTATACCGTATTCTACAAGTTCAGCTATTTTTTTGTTAATCAATTTCAAAACCCCATTTTTATTCTAAAATAAATTATACTTTTTAATTACACCTATGTCAATAAATGAAAAAAAATTTTTTA
>JAZUSW010000025.1:0-5019 GCA_045606925.1 Acutalibacteraceae bacterium
GGGATACTGGAAGCCGCGGCCGTTAGCATCGCCTTCTATCATAATCTCGATAAACGCGCGGTTTACCATATCCATCTCTTTTTTACATTCGCCGTACTTAAAGTCCATACGCTTACCGCCAACGATAGCATACTCGTCTTCAAGGTCGTGCGGAACTGTCCAGTCAAGAGTTATATTGGTAAAGGGTGCCTGAGTACCCCAACGGGAAGGTGTATTTACGCCATAGATAAAGGACTCAATACACTTTTTAACAGCATCGTAGCTTAAATTATCGGCCTTAACAAAGGGAGCAAGATAGGTATCAAAGGATGAGAATGCCTGAGCGCCTGCCCACTCGTTTTGCATAATGCCAAGGAAGTTAACCATTTGGTTACAAAGGGTTGCCAGGTGCTTTGCGGGAGCCGATGTAATCTTACCGCCAACACCGCCAAGTCCTTCCTCTATAAGCTGTTTCAATGACCAACCTGCACAGTAGCCGGTAAGCATTGAAAGGTCGTGAATATGAATATCGGCATTTTTATGTGCCTTTGCAATTTCATCATCATATATTTCGGATAACCAATAATTAGCAGTAATAGCACCCGAGTTGTTAAGGATAAGACCTCCTACCGAATAGGTAACCGTTGAGTTTTCCTTAACGCGCCAGTCAAGATTTTTAACATACTGATTAACAATCTCTTTATAATCAAGGATTGTTGATTTCATATTACGCAATTTTTCTCTTTGTCTACGGTAAAGGATGTATGCCTTTGAAACATCGGCATAACCTGCTTGAACAAGAACGGTTTCAACACTATCCTGTATATCTTCAACCGCAACAAGTCCGCCCTGTACCTTCGGCTCAAAATCAGAAGTTACTTTGAGCGCTAAAAAATCAATGATATTATCATTGTAGTTGCGTTCGCACGCTTCGAACGCTTTTTTGATGGCGTCAGAAATTTTGGCAATTTCAAACTCTACCTGCACTCCATCACGCTTAATTACCTTGTACATAATTCTTTCTCCTATCTATTATCCCCTCGATGCAACTCGCGGAGTATATTTTTTTATATTTTCTAATATCTGCTCGGTTTCAAATTCACTAAACGCACCAAGTCCGTCAGAGTTCAGTAAATTGCCTGAATCCGTAAATTTCTGAATAAAGTATTTTTCGTCCGCTTTTAACAGCTTTGCTATTTCTTCAAAATCGGCAAATGTATGTATACCCTTTACTGCAGTTGTGCGGAACTCATAATCAATACCGCTGTTTCTGATAAGCTCCATACTCTTTTGAAACGGGTCAAACGAAATATCAAATCCCACAGCTTTGCTATAATTTTCGGGCGCGGCTTTTATATCCATTGCGATATAATCTATCAGTCCGCTTTTTATCGCTTTTTCTAACCTTTCGGGTGCGGCGCCATTTGTATCAAGCTTTACCGCCATACCGATTTGCTTACACCTGCTTATAAATTCAAGCAAATCGGGTTGCAGCAACGGCTCGCCGCCTGTAATACACACTCCGTCAAGAATGCCTTGCCTTTTCTTTAAATACTCAATAACCTGCGACTCCACACTTGGCTGCTCTGTAGGGCTTTGCACCAGGGAGCCGTTATGACAAAACGGACACCGTAGGTTGCAACCGCCCGTAAATACGGTACACGCCGTTTTACCGGGGAAATCAAGTAATGTTAATTTTTGAAAACCTTGTATGTTCATAATCTTCTCGCTCTTGTCGATTTTTGCGGTGCTTCATTAGTATAACATACACATATGTCTTTGTCAAGAGTAAAAAACACAAAATATTGTGGTTGGTTTTTGTGCAAAACAATATATCTTCCATTTTTTGTGCATATAAAAAACCGCGATTTTATACCAAAACCGCGGTTTTTATGTAATTTTTTAATTAAATTTTGTATTTTTACAACATCTCTGCGTTTTTAAATACCGATAGGTCAACCTCGCTTGATTTAAGGTCGGGCAAAGCAAACTGAAGCCCTACAGAACGGTATTTTGCACCTGCCATTGTGTTGTATCGCATAACCTCTACCCTGTTTTCGCCCGCTAATTCGGCTATGGCTTTTAAATTTTCAGGGGTGTCGGTAATGCCCGGAATAAGCGGTAGTCGAATTACAAATTCCTTGCCGCTTTTTTCTAAAATACGGTAATTTTCTATTATTTGCTTATTTGAAACACCGGTGTATTTTATGTGCTGTGACTCATCGGCAATTTTTAAATCAAACAACACATAATCAACTGCATCGAGCACCTTTTTGAACTTATCGCTCGGTGCATAGCCACTGGTTTGAAGTGCCTTATGTATGTTTGGTATTTTCTTTGCCGTTTCACACACAAAATCGGCTTGTAAAAGCGGTTCGCCTCCCGAAAAAGTAACGCCGCCGCCGACACGGTTCAAAAACGCTTCGTATGCAGTTAACCGCTCGGCAAGTTCATCACTTGTCATTAAATTGCCGCTTATTGAAACAAGCCCTTTGGGACACGCGTGTATACATCGCCCAAAAGGTTGGCACTCCTTATGGGTGCAACCCTTTTTGCAAAGTCCGCATTTAACACACAGGTTTTCCTTAACCATAAGTTGCGGCTTTGGGGATAGCCCTTCGGGGTTATGACACCAAAGGCAACGCAAGGGACAACCCTTCAGAAATACGGTAACACGACTGCCGGGGCCATCGTGTACCGTCATTTCCTTAATATCAAAAACTGTACCTATCATATTGTATATTCCTGACGGGCAAGAACGTGGTCCTGATATTCCTTGTCAAGCTCAACAAAGTATGCACTCCAACCCCAGATACGAACAACCAGCTGTCCGTGTTTTTCGGGATGAAGCTGTGCATCTCTCATCCTTTCGGCATCAACCGCGTTAAGCTGCAACTGATGACCGCCCATATCGAAGTATGATTTTACAAGACGGGCAACCTTTCCGATGCTATCCTGATTGTTAAACATACCGCCGTGGAATTCAAGCGTCAAAGGACCGCCGTTAATAGTCTTTTCAAAGTTTTGTTTGCTGAAAGATGAAATAACCGAAATGGGTCCCGGAATTTTTGCAAAAATACTGGCCGAGAAGTTTGTTCCGAAGGGTTCACCCTTGCGTCTTCCGTCAGGTGAAGCGCCTATTTCGGCGGCATGCCACAAATAGAACATTGCCGAACCTGTTCCCGCGCGCCACTTACCGCCTCGACAGTTGGTTTTTGTTGCAAGATGGTCGGCGCAGCACTCCAACAACTCTACGCTGATTTGGTCAACATAATCCTGGTTTTGACCCATCTTAGGCGCCTCGTAACGAAGAACTGCCAACATATCGCTATCGTTAGCAAAATCTTCATCAACCGCCTTAATATACTCTTCTGCCGTATATCTTTTTTCTTCAAACAAATACTTTTTGATAGCGGCGAGAGAATCACTTGCTGTAGCAATTCCTGTGCCGTGCACACCAAAGTTATTGTACTTGCCGCGTGTGGTAATATCATCCACCGAGAATAAAACCTTCATAAACGGTGACGGTACAAACCATAAATCCTTTATATTATCGGTGATGCGGTCGCACTCCGCTTTAATTTCGCCCTTAACTGCATCCATAAACTCATCAAATGTCTTGCTTGTCGCCAATGACTTATGGAAAGCACGGTCAACAACGCCGGGATATGACAACGCCCCGATATTACCAACATCTGCACCAACGCGTGGTACAATAAATTCCCAACAAGCCGCAACTACATAATCACGGGCATCCTTCTCTTCATAGCCGAGATTCATAAGGCCCTTTATTACAACATCATCGTTGCTGTACTGCGGAAAACCCAGACCCGCCTTTGTAAGCTCGGTGCCAAGCTCATAAATTTCGATGGGAGTGTTTTTATTAACGCGAAGGTTGATTTTAGGGTCAATAAGCTTTAAGTTGCGGGATGCCTCCAAGCAAATTTTGGAAAGGTCGCTGAACACCTCGTTGCCATCCTCATCCATACCGCCAAGCACCATCGCCTGACCGTTATCTCCCTGTTGCACACCAACATAGGTATCGCTATCCTTATTGAACGACAAGAAGAAATCCTCAACCAGCTCGAGCGCGGTTGCATAGGTGTAAACACCCGCATCCATATCCTTTTTGAAATAAGGATACATATATTTATCAAATCTACCTACCGTATTATGATAGTTACCCTCAAGCCACATAGCATAATGAACTATGCGGAAAAACTGTAACGCCTCACGAAAATTGGTTGCCGAATAACGCGGAACACGGTTTAGCGTTTCCACAATATCCTGCCTACCCTGACGGGCGGCCTCTTCCTTATATCTGTCAGCAAGTTTTATAATTGCATCTATGCTTCTCTTGCTATATTCATCTGCCGTTTCTCTAAGCCCTAAGAGTCCTTTTGACAATACCATACCGTAATCGGGTGATAAATTAGAAATATATCCTAACTCGTGTATAAAGTGCTTGGATTTAATATCCTTCCACTCTTCTTCGGTAAAGCAATCGGGAATATTTGCGATAGTACGAATAAAACAAATTTTTTCATCAGGCAAAATAACCGGTGTTTCGGCGGCTGTTAAACGCTCGAATCGGTCGGTCATTCTCTCTATCGGCGTTAAACCCTTCTCACTATACTCTTTACCTAAATTCCAATCAACAGTTTTGCGAAACTGATGATGTTTTTTAGCAATAATATATTGTAATAAATCAGACATAATCACTGCCCCTTTCAACCCCATTATACGATAAGAAAATTACAAAGTCAATATAAAAATAGTAATTATTCCTATTTTTATAAATTATTTCCTAACTTTTCACCGTGTTTTACAAAGGTTACCCTTCTTGATGTAATATATTTAAATAAAAAATATAGCCGCCGAAAATTCGGCCGCTATATTCAGTTTTGAATATTAACGCAAATTTGCTTGACACGGCACAAAGTAAAAGTGTATAATATAAGGCATAAGGCTTTAGGACGGTGATTAAAATGTCGGAACGTACGGTAAACGAAATACTTGAAATGCAAAGAGCGTTGCAGG
>JAZUSW010000026.1:0-7507 GCA_045606925.1 Acutalibacteraceae bacterium
CGACTTCTGTTCTTTACACTCTTCTAAAAGTTGCATAGCTTTTTCTGCATATTCGGCGATTTTTTCGGCGCCGTCTTCAAGACCCTGCTGCGCCTCTACGGCCGATGCCATATTAAGATATGTTATGGCTTGCTCGGGTGGTTTGCCACTCATAATTTTAAGCGCTTTTTCGTAAAGCCGATACGCATTCCCAAACTCTTTTAAATCCACATAAGCCAACGCCATATTATTGTACAGCCCACCAAAACGCTCATCATCGGGGGATAAATTTTGCTTGTAAATTTGTTCTGCCTTTTGGAATAGCGGTATTGACTCCTTTGCTCTTTCAAACGCTTTATAAACCGTTGCCGCGTTAAGAAAAGATGTTGCGGCACCTACATTTTGCTCAATACCCGTTTTTTCGATATGTTTAAGCGCAGCATCGGCAAAACCGATGGCTTCATCGCGTTGTCCTAATTTGCGGCAAAGACCCATAAGTTCATTAAGTGTCAGCAATATGCCGTTATTATCCCTTAAAAATTCGGCCTCGCCAAGCCAATAAATAAGATGCCGTTTAGCGCTGATATAATCATTTTTGCCAAGATATTCATCAAGTTTTGTAAGAATCCTATCGGTTGGTATTCGGTTGTTCGGCATAAAAGCACCCCCTGTATTTTTTATTTTACAATATCTGCCTCACTTATACAAGTGTGCTTTTTTGCTTTTTAAATATTTAAAAGCCACAAGTAACGGAGCGCTCCGAATCTGTGGCTTTTTGATGTTTAGTTTAATCTATTGATAATCGGCATCTTTTCACCGCTCCAACGAAGTAATTTTTCACCGTCAAGCTTTTCTTTCTTCATACATACTGCCGATAAGCCGTAGTAATATGTCTTTACATAATACATAATGTTATCAAGGTCGGCGCAGGAAGTATAAAGGGTGTATTCATCACTGTCGTTTTGCAATTTGTTTATTCCTTTTATCTGATTTACTCCGCCCAAAACATTGAAAAACTGTAAAACGCTTCTTTTAATATCGTTTTCTTTTTTGGCATTTTCCTTAAAAAATGCCGCGCGTATAAACCGTGAAGGTGATGACATATCACCCGGAAGACCTATTGCGCCCATACCAAAACTGTTACATTCAAGATTGAATGTTTTCGAAAAGGAATTTTGCGGCTTTCTTGCCGACAAGGACATATAGTTTTTAATATTTTCGGTGTGATACGGAAAAACGGGATTGTTGGTTAACACCCCTATTTCATTTTCATAAACATTAAGTCCTTTATCTGTTTGTTCTACGGTAATTGCGCTGCTTTTATCGGCAAACATAAAGTGTAGCGGCGAATTTGGAAAATCAGGAGAAAAATTATCGTTTGTAATATTGATGCTTTTTAATTTTTCCTTTGCCGCAGCAACACTGTCGCAAACGCTTAAAATATAATTTATAAACTCGTACGAAGCTAAATTGTTTTTATCGGATTTGCTCTCGTTATAGACCGCATTTTGCGGAAAATTAAGTCCCGCCGCCGCCAGTCCCGTTTCGTTTACGGCATCGAAATAAAGCGGATAATCTTTGCTTATTATGGCTGTGCCGAGCAGGGCAAAGTGACTGTTAATTACCGTGCCGTTTTTAAAAGAAAATCGGTAATTTTTAGGTGTCAACACTATCTCCTGACCGTAATCTTTTTCTACATCAAGCGTTCTTCCGAAAAGCGTTACTGTATCCTTTAAGGTTATGGCAGTACACATTTTTTCATATCCTTCCGTAAAGTCTGGTAAGTTTAAGAAGTTTATCGGCTAATTGGTCGTTAATCTCATTTTTTTCGGCGCGCCACTGCCAGTTGCCGCCCACAACCGACGGGGTGTTTATTCTTCCCTCTTGCCCTTTATAAAGCAGGTCGGGCATCATAAGAATACAGGTGTCACTGACCGATGCGAGTGCCGCCCTTATCAAGCCATCCACAATTTTTTTGTCACTTGACACCGCGAGATATTTTTTTGCGTGTTGTACGGCGCCTTTGGACGCTTCTTCAATCCAACCGAGTATGGTATTGTTATCGTGAGTACCCGTATACACAACACTGTTTTTGATATAGTTATGCGGCAAATAATCTCCGCCCTCACGGGTATCGA
This sequence comes from Acutalibacteraceae bacterium, assembly GCA_045606925.1. Classification (GTDB taxonomy): domain Bacteria; phylum Bacillota; class Clostridia; order Oscillospirales; family Acutalibacteraceae; genus SIG565. The sequence goes on from JAZUSW010000026.1 coordinate 2,118, forward strand.
AGGCAAATTGTAAGACCTTCATACCGGGAAAACCGCTTTTTTTAAGCATTTCCCTCACCGATTCGGTTAAAAAGCCCAAATCTTCGGCAATAACGGGCATATCGGAAAAACAGCGTTTAAGCGAAGTAAAAAAATCGTTGGACGGCCCCTTTATCCAACTGCCCGTTTCGGCAGTTTTACTGCCAAACGGCACCGCATAAAACGACTCAAATCCGCGAAAATGGTCAATCCGCACTACATCGTAAAGCTTAAAGCAAAACTCCAAACGGCGTTTCCACCATTCATAATCTTCATTTTTCATCCTTTGCCAATCATAAAGCGGATTGCCCCATAACTGTCCCGTTGCGGAAAAAGCATCGGGTGGGCATCCCGCCACCGCCACAGGTAATAAATCTTTGTCAAGCAGAAATTGTTCCGGCTCGGCCCATACATCAGCGCTGTCATACGCCACATAAATTGGTATGTCGCCTATTATTTTTACGCCGTTTTCATTGGCAAAATTTTTAAGCGCAAACCATTGCTCCATAAATTCAAACTGTAAAAATTTATAAAACCCTACTGTATCGGCACACTCATTTTTCACCTTATGAATGGTTTGCCTGTCACCGCGCCTGTATAAAGGGTCCCACCTGTTTATCGGTTTATCGCTGTTTTGGTTTTTAAGCGCCATAAAACAGGCATATTTATCAAGCCAATCGCTGTTTTCAAGACAAAAAACGCTGTATTTATCATCGGGGATAAATCTGTGATAAGCAATTTTTAAAAGCTTCAGACGGTTTTTATAAAGATATTCGTAATCTACACTTTTGGAATTAACGGTGTATTTTTCGATTTCTTCCCCTTTTAGCAGTCCCTTTTTCTTTAAAATTTTAAGGTCGATAAAATACGGATTACCCGCAAAAGAAGAATAGGTTTGATAGGGCGAGTCGCCGAAGCTTGTAGGTCCTAAGGGCAAAATTTGCCAGAACGACTGTCCCGAACTTTTTAAAAACGACACAAAATCCCTTGCCGCATCCCCGAAAGCGCCGATGCCGTAAGGAGAAGGCAAGGAAAATATAGGCATTAAAACTCCACTGCCACGCATCACTTTACCCCTTTACTGCGCCCGATAATACACCCTTAATAATATGCTTTTGTGATATAAAGTATATGGTAACTATCGGTATCAGGCATAGGATAATCAGCGCCATTGTAGCGCCGTAATCCACCCTGCCGTAACTGCCTTGTAAAAACTGTATATGAATGGGTATGGTCATATACTTTGTTCTGTCAAGCACTAAATACGGCAACAAATAGTCGTTCCATATCCACATTACCTGTAAAATTCCAACCGAAATGTAGGTTGATTTCATAATGGGTGCTACTACAAGGAAAAATGTTTGCAAAGTACCGCAGCCATCAATGGTTGCGGCTTGTTCGATTTCAAGTGGGATGCTTCTTACAAAACCGCTAAACAAAAATACCGCAAGACCCGCACCGAAACCAAGATAAATTATCGGTATCGTAAACGGGGTGTTTAAATACAGTCTATCGGCGGTACGCGAAAGGGTAAACATAACCATTTGGAACGGTACCACCATAGAAAAAATGCAAAAATAGTAAACTATCCGACAAAAAAGAGAGTTTACACGGTGAATATACCACGCTGCCATAGATGTACAAATAAGGATAAGCGCCACCGACAGCACGGTAATTATTACACTATACATTATAGAAAAATAAAACGGGTAATTACCGTGGGTTATGCCGCCCACATAGTTCTCAATTCCGACAAAAGACTCAGCCGTTGGAAAATTAAACGGGGTAAGCGCTATCGCATCGCTCTTTTTGAATGAGTTATATAAAACTATTATTATCGGCAAAACCCAAGCCACCGACAACACTGTAAAAAGCGCCGTTAATATACCGTTTTTAGTTTTTCGCCTGTTTATCTTCATATTTGCGCCTCTTTTCGCCCTGTGATATAAAGTTGCGTTAATGCTATAACCACCACAACTATAAAGAAAATTACCGCCTTTGCCTGTCCTACACCCATATTGGTTGTACTCTCATAAAAAGATTTGTAGATATTAAGCGCCAACATTTCGGTTGCGTGAGCGGGTTCACCCGCGGTTAACGCTAAGTTTTGGTCAAAAAGCTTAAAAGAGTTCGTAAGTGTTAAAAAAGTACATATGGTAATTGATGGCATAACGGTAGGCAAGGTTATATGCCTTAAAATTTGCACCGAATCGGCACCATCTATCTGTGCGGCCTCAATATACTCGGTAGGCACATTTTGAAGCCCCGCGATGTAAATAATCATCATATAACCGATTTGTTGCCAACAAACGAGAATTACCAGTCCCCAAAATCCGTATGTGGCATTAAGTGCGAGTGTGGAATTAAAAAAGCGGATAATAATTCCGTTTAAAATCAGTTTCCAGATATAGCCGAGCACTATACCGCCTATAAGATTGGGCATAAAAAATATCGTGCGGAAAAGCGAGGCGCCGCGGATTTTTTTGGTTAATGCCAATGCAATTAAAAAAGCGATAAGGTTTATTAGTATCACAGATACGGCGGTAAATGCCGTTGTAAAGAAAAAAGAGCGTAGGAACGATGGGTCGGAAAATGCCGACATATAGTTTTTTAACCCTACGAAAGAGGTATTATTAAGTGTTTTGAATCTGAAAAACGACAAATACACACCCCTAAAGAACGGCCATATAAAACCGATACAAAAAGCCGCAACTGTTGGCAGTAAGAAAATAACGCCGTATTTTTGTACCGAGCGGCGATGTGTTTTGTTTATGATTTCGGTTGAACTGTACCGTTTTTTTGCCATTTTTCTTCTCCTTTTATTTATGTAAGCGGCGTTTTGCCGCTTTTATCTCTTGGAATTTTGATAGTGCTTTTCCCAGCCCTCAACGAATGCTTTTTTAACATCATCCCAGTCGGCTTTACCTGCTGAGTAGGATGCCAATGCCGATACCAAATCGCTTCGCCAAACATCAACATTGGGGGTAAGGCCGAAAACCCAGGAAACATTGTATTTTCCGCTATCCACCGATTCTGAAACAATGTTGCTTAGTTTATTGTTTACGGGTTTTGCCTTTTTAAAGGGTGCCGCAAAGCCCATACTTTCAGCAAGTGCCGTTGTGCCTATATCACTGGTTACCACCCACTCCAAAAAGTCAAGCGTTGCCATACGGTCTGCCTCGCTGGAATTGATGTTTACCGCCCAGTAATTTTCGGTGCCCGATGCAAAGCCCTGCTTTTCATCATCTACACCTGCATAAAGCGGAATAAATCCAATGTTTTCCTCACCGATTGACAAAACATCGGTGTATGCCCAGGTACCGTTTTGATGGAATACCGCTTTGCCGCTTGTAAATTCGGCTGTGGCGGTATCACCCGTTACGGCAGTAAGGGTTTTGGGGTCGGATACCGAATTGTTAATATATAAATCCCAGATGTTTTTAAATGCCGATACATAAGAGCCCGTTATTGTTTCGGGCTGGTTTGTAATGTTGCTTTCTTTAAATTCATAATAAAGGGGTAGATTGGCTAAATGTCCCGAGAAACGCCAACTTGACGATGCATCAAGACCGGGAGAGGTAAACGCCGAAAATCCAAGCTCTTTTTTGCGGCGTGTTATATCTTCGGCTACGCGCTTTAGTTCTTCATAACTTTCAATATCATCCATTTCGTAGCCCGCTTGTTTTAATAACTTTTTGTTTACAATAATACCGTACGCCTCGTAAACATATCCGATACCGTAAACCTTTGCGCCTTTTTTGAGAGCAAATTCGTCACTTTTTAATTGCTTATACACCTCGGTGCCCGTTAAATCCGAGCAATAGTCGCCCCACGATTCAAGCGCCAAAACGCCGCTTATCTGAAAAAGTGTGGGAGCATCTTTCTTGTCAATTTCGGCGGTGAGTGTTTGCTCATAGGTGCCCGATGCCGCAGTTACAACCTTTACCTCAACGCCTGTTTCTGCAGTGTATTTTTTGGCTAAGGCCTGCCACGCAGCATCCTGTTCGGGTTTAAAATTAAGGTAATAAACCCTACCTGCTTTTGTTTTGCCGCAACCTGCAAAAAGAGTTACAATTAATAGAAGAGAAATAAAAACCGATAATATTTTTTTCATTATGTTTCCTCCAATCATTTCACTTCTCACCTATTATTGCCTTTTTTTATTTTAAAAATACAAAAATATGTTTTTTGTGTGCTTGACATAAACTTGTTTTCGGCTATAATATAAATAGTAAAGCGTTGAAAAGGACAGTAACCTTTGCATTTTTCTTTAAGAGAGTGGCACAGTTGGTGAGAGTGCCATAAGAAAAGTAATGTGTGAAAACCACCTTTGAGTGCTTGGGGTAGCAACCAAGCCGTATTCCTGCGTTAAAGGTTTTTTGAGTGGCGTATCAAACGCAATTCGGGTGGAACCGCGGAGTATTTTATCACTTCGTCCCAGTATTCTGGGGCGAAGTTTTATTTTTTTGAAAGGAAAATAATTATGATTAAAGTTATTTTTAACGGCAACGAAAAGGAATTTGAAGTAAATTCAACCGTTTTTGATGCGGTAAAATCGCTTGGCGGCGGTTTGTACAAATCGGCATGTGCTGCAAATATTAATGGTGAAAACAAAGATTTGCGCACAGTTTTAAATGATGGGGATAATGTACAGGTTTTAACCTTTGATGATGAATATGGTCGCTGGACCTTCCGCCATACCGCTTCTCACATTTTGGCACAGGCGGTAAAGCGCCTTTATCCAAATGCAAAACTTGCAATTGGCCCTGCAACCAGTGATGGTTTTTATTACGATATCGATACCGATATAAAGTTCACCCCCGAAGATCTCACAAAAATTGAGAGTGAAATGAAAAATATCGTTAAGGAAGATATTAAACTTGAAAAAAGCGTTGTATCTCGCGATGAAGCGTTAAAATTATTTGCCGATAAGGGTGAAATTTACAAGGTAGAACTTATTGAAGATTTACCTGAAGACGCTGAAATTTCACTTTACACACAAGGCGAATTTGTTGACCTTTGCGCCGGTGCACACCTTATGTCAACGGGTGCTATTAAGGCGTTTAAACTCACCAGTGCTACGGGTGCTTACTGGCGCGGCAGTTCTGATAATAAAATGCTTTGCCGCATTTACGGTACGGCTTACCCAAAAGCTGCCGCACTCGAAGAACGCCTTTTGCAGATTGAAGAAGCCAAGAAACGCGACCACAACAAATTAGGTCGCGAGTTAGAACTCTTTACCACTTGTGATTTTATCGGTCAAGGTTTACCGATACTCTTACCAAAGGGTGCTAAAATTATTCAACTTTTACAGCGTTTTGTAGAAGATGAAGAAGCACGCCGCGGTTGGCAACTTACCAAAACTCCGCTTA
>JAZUSW010000027.1:0-2118 GCA_045606925.1 Acutalibacteraceae bacterium
CCTCCAGAAATATTTACGGTTACAAACGGGGAAGTTGTTCATAACACCGTGTTCAGGGTCGTAAAAGGTGCCTTTGTAATAAAGTGACCAATGCCAACACCGTGGGGTTTCAAGGCTTAAAAGGGCAATTTCGGGTAAATCGGTTTTATCATTTGCCAAAAGCCGTATATTTTCCACCTTAAAACCGGTATTATTCAAAAAAGAAAGCATTTCCCGTAGGGTTGTTTCTTTTTCATTATTAAGTGTGTTCACCACTTCGTCAACTGTAATATTGCAAAGCATTGCCAAAACGGCTTGTCCGCATTGAAGCGGTGTGGGTTCGTGAATGTAATTTATCATAAGTTTGCCAACTTTTCCGCAAAGGTAATCATTACGGGCATAGTAATAAGTGATAATAATGTGCTAAGGGACACAAGGTTAACCGAAAGCTCGGTATCGCGGTTATATTTTGAAGAAAACATAGTTGTAACTGCGGCAACCGGTGCAGCGCAACAAATTGTTTGGGATATAAGCATATCACCCCTTATACTGCATATCCACATACCAAAGATGGCCGCGGCAGGGTAAACAATAAGGCGCAGTAAAATGGTTAAAAGACATTTAATATCGGTAATACCTTTTAATACGTTTGAAGAAGCAAGGTGAAAACCGATAATAATCATCGGTAACGGTGTGTTAAGTGCGGTAAGCATACCTACAGGCTCAGCAATTATTTTTGGCACGGGAATAGATAGCAGAAAAACTATTAAACCTATGATAAGCGCCAAAATTGCGGGGCTGGTAATGATTTTAAGGGGTTTAAGCGATTTTTTGTCACCGCTCATAACCCTAAGACCCCAGCTCCACACAAAGGCATTAAAGATTGCCACAAAAGATGAGCCTAAAAACACCCCATTATCGCCGAGTAATGCCTGTTGAAGTGGAATTGCCATAAAACCGCAGTTGGAAAAAACAGCAGCATACTGAAGCACTACCTGACGGTTTTTGTTTTTATCCTTTAAAAATAATACGCTTAAAAGAATGAACGCGGTGTGTAATATCACACCCAAAAGAAAACTTATAAGCAAATCCTTAAGGTCGCTTTTATTAAATTCGCGAAAAAAGGATTTAATAATAACACAGGGGGTTACTAAAATTAACACAAAATCGGTCATACCGCGAACACATTCATCGTTTAAGATTTTACTTTTTGCAAGGGTAAAGCCGATAAGTATTAATATAAATAGTATTATTACCTGAGTTAAAACATTAATAAACATTATTTTACGCTTTCTATAAACTTTATAAAGGCTTTTTGGCCCTTTTCATTGCGCTTATATACGCCTGCGTCTTCAAGCACCTTTGAGAAAACAATGCCAATTTCGGCTTTGATAATACCGTCGATATTATCAGCATTAATATCATTATATTTTGCCTTAATTTCTTCTGCCCATTCAGCGTGCTTTGCAAGGGCTTCGTCATTTGTAATGTCGCGGTTTTCTAAAATAGCGGTTTGTAAGTCTGACATTTCCTGTTTTAAGCGACCGGGAAGAACTGCCAAGCCCATAACTTCAATAAGGCCAATGTTTTCCTTTTTAATGTGGTGATATTCCTGATGGGGATGGTAAACACCCATTGGGAATTCCTCAGTGGTGATGTTGTTACGAAGAACAATGTCAAGTTCAAAATCTTCACCGCGTCTGCGTGCGATAGGTGTAACGGCATTGTGAGGTTCGCCATTGGTTTCAGCAAAAATGAAAGCATCTTCATCGGTGTAGCTTTCCCAAGCAGTTAAAATTTTACCGCCAAGCTCGATTACACGCTCGGGGTTTGCACCTGTAATACGGATAACCGACATAGGCCATTTAACAATACCTGTTTTAAGGTCTTCAAAGCCTTCAAAGGCGATTTCTTTTTCAATGGGGGCTTTGGTCATAGCAAAGGTGTAATGACCGCCTTGGTAATGCTCGTGCGAAAGGATAGAGCCACCAACAATCGGAAGACCTGCATTTGAGCCGATAAAATAATGGGGGAAGATGGTTACAAATTCTATAATCTTGCGAAGGGTGGTAATATCAACCTTCATCGGGATATGTTCACCGTTATAAACAATGCAATGCTCGTTGTAGTAAACATAGG
>JAZUSW010000028.1:0-6862 GCA_045606925.1 Acutalibacteraceae bacterium
ACATTTATGCCGCAAAACGATAATACCGATGGTTTTTTTGTGGCGAAACTTGGCAAATAGCGAGGTGGTATTTTGTCAAAACTTGATATCGCGTCAATGTACATTAACGAAATTGAGCAATTATTAGTATCATTTGAAGAGCCGAAATATCGTGCGGCGCAAATTTTCAAGTGGTTGCAGTCGGGTGTACAAAGTTTCGATGATATGACAAATATTCCCAAACCGTTAAGAGTTCGGTTGGAAAATGAGTGCTATATAGCAACCGTTAAACCCGTGCAAAGATTGGTATCAAAAATAGATGGCACAGTAAAATACCTGTACGAACTGTATGACGGAGAATATATAGAATCGGTGTTTATGCAGTATAAACACGGGTATACAGTTTGCATTTCAACTCAGGTTGGTTGCCGTATGGGATGCAGCTTTTGTGCTTCGGGACTAAACGGACTGTACCGCAATTTAACAGCATCTGAGATGTTAGCGCAAATACAGTTTGCGGCAAAGGATAATGGCGTCAGGGTATCCAATGTTGTTATGATGGGTATGGGTGAACCGCTTGATAATTTTGATAATTCGGTAAGATTTTTAAATCTTGTTTCAAATGAAAACGGATTGAATATCGGTCTTAGGCACATATCACTTTCAACATCAGGTGTTGTTTCGGGAATTTATGAACTCGCAAAATTAAATTTGCCGATTACCTTGTCAATATCTTTACATGCTTCAAATGATGAAATACGCAGTAATATAATGAAGGTAAATAAAAAATGGAATATTGACGAGCTTCTTAAAGCTTGTAGATATTATCAAGGCATTACGGGAAGAAGAATTTCATTTGAGTATGCCTTGATTAGCGGTGTTAACGACTCGGTTAAAAACGCCGATGAGTTATCAAAAATTTTAAAGGGTATTATGAGTCACGTTAATTTAATACCCGTAAATCCTGTTGAAGAAAATACTTATAAAAGGGCAACAAATGACAGTATCGTTCGTTTTGCTAAATTACTTAATGAACGGAATATTACTGCCACTGTCCGCCGCACATTAGGTGCGGATATAAATGCTTCGTGCGGTCAGCTGCGCAGACGGAGTATAACGAAGGAGGAGGATTAGGTGAAATTTTACGGAGAAACTGATGTAGGCATGGTAAGGTCCAACAACCAGGATGCCTTCAAAAACACCGTTTTGGCAAAGGATACGGTATTATCGGTCGTATGTGACGGTATGGGTGGTGCCAACGCGGGTAATGTTGCAAGTAAAATGGCGTGTGAAATCATAACCGATATTATCATCAACTCTTACAGTCCGAATTTAACCTCAATGTCGGTTGAAAATTTATTAAAAACGGCCATATCTTCTGCAAATATTGAAATTTTTTCAAATGCTAATAAGGTGGAAGATTACAAGGGTATGGGAACAACCGTTGTTGCGGCATTGATTCAAAACGGTACGGCTTTTATCGCCCATGTCGGTGATAGCAGGGCATATCTTGTAAAGAGTAACGGTATAACCCAAATAACGCGTGACCACTCGGTGATTCAGGATTTGATAGAAAGCGGACATCTGACGGTTGAAGAAGCCCGTAATCATCCTAAGAAAAATGTTATCACTCGGGCGGTTGGTACGCTGGAAGATGTAGTCGCTGATTTTGATGAGTTGAAAATCGGTGACGGCGTGATTTTACTGTGTACCGATGGGCTAAATAATATGTTGACCGATGAAGAAATTTTACAAATATTCTCTCAGAACGATTTGGAGAATACGGCAAACAGTTTGATAAAATCGGCTAACGAAAAAAACAGTACCGATAATATAACGGTCACACTTATTGCCCTGTAGAGCGGTAAGTAATCTAAGAAATGGACAGGTGTTATTTATGGATAGATTTGTCGGAAAAAGACTTGACGGAAGATATGAAATTCGTGAAATTTTAGGAATAGGCGGTATGGCGGTTGTATATAAGGCATACGATAATGTTGAAAACCGCATAGTAGCTATAAAAATACTTCGTAAGGAATATGCAACCAACGAAGAGTTTTTGCGCCGTTTCAAAAACGAAAGTAAAGCAATTTCGTTGCTTTCACATCCCAATATAGTTAAAATTTACGATGTTAGCTTTGGCGATTTGATACAGTATATCGTTATGGAATATATTGAGGGCATTACTCTCAAAGAGTTTATTGAACGCGAGGGCTCACTTAGTTGGAGAGACGCGGTGTATTATACAATACAAATTTTGCGCGGACTTCAACATGCGCACGACAGGGGAATTGTACACCGTGATGTAAAGCCCCAAAATATTATGCTTTTACCTGACGGTACAATTAAGGTGACCGATTTTGGTATTGCCCGTTTTGCAAGAAGTGAGCAACAAACCATCACCGATAAAGCAATCGGCTCGGTTCATTATATCAGCCCCGAACAAGCAAGGGGAGAAACAACTGATGAACGCACCGATATTTACTCGGTAGGCGTTATGCTTTATGAGATGCTTACAGGCCGTTTGCCCTTCCAGGCGGACAGCGCTGTTTCGGTTGCAATTATGCAGTTGCAACGCGAACCCGAGCTACCAACAACCATAAACGGTTCTATCCCACTTGGCGCTGAGCAAATTACGATGCACGCTATGCAAAAGAATACGGTTAACCGCTATAAGTCTTCTTCTGAGATGCTTTGCGACCTTGAAAAATTCAAAAAAGACCCCGCTATTACATTTGATTTCACTTATTTTGTTGATGATTCTCCCACAAAATTTATTGATACTAACGGTACCGCAAATGAGGTTGAAGAATCCCAGAAATCGCCGATTATTCCAATCCTTGCGGGTGTTGCGGTAACATTTGTTGCGGCTATAGTTGTTTTACTGTCGATTTTCCTGCCAAAACTCTTTAAGCGCACAAACGAAATTAAATGTCCGAACTTTGTTGGTATGACACAGCAACAGGTTGATAATGATGAGTATTTGCAAAGTACCTTTAACATCACTTATGCCTGGACCAGCAATTCTGAGTATAAAGAGGGTATTATTTGCGAACAGAGCATAGATGCAAACCGTCTTATTAAAAGCGGCGCCACAATCTTGCTTTATATAAGCAGCGGCGGTGTTGAGAAGAAGGTACCCGATATTAAGGGTGAAACCGAGCTAAATGCTAAAAAGATACTTGAAAATGTACACGGATTTAAAGTTATAATCGAGCCAAAAGAGGACGATAAAATTGAGGCAGGTCTTGCAATAGGCACATCTCCCGCGGCGGGTAGCAATGCACCCGAGGGCAGTGAAATCATACTTTATATCAGTAGCGGCGCTCCAACAATAAATATTGATTTACCAAATCTTGTTGGTATGAGTGAAAAAGATGCAAAGGAAAAACTTCAAAAAGCCGGTTTAACCATAGGAACTGTTACAGAAGTAGATAACAAACCCGGTGAAACAGTGCCTAAGGGCTTTGTTGTTTCCCAAACACCTAAGTATGAAAACGGAACACAGGTTAAAAAAGGTACATCGGTTGATTTGCTGATCAGTTCGGGTAAAACAGCATATACCACCGACCTTTCAATTCCGTTGGCTGATAATATAACAGCAATTTCTTTGTGGGTTGACGGCTCTATGGTGAAAGAAGTTTCGCCTATAAGCGTTGGTCAGACAACTGCGGAATTTAAGGGAATTACCGCAAACGAGCAATTTATAAATGCCGAGCTTCGCGTACAAACAACCGAAGCAACCGAATATATTTTATATCAAAAGATAAAAATCGATTTATCTACCGGAAATTATGAGGTGATTACGGGTTAATAGTATGCAAGGATTAATTGTTAAAGCGCTTTCGGGATTTTATTATGTCAAAAGCGAAGATATAACCTATGAATGTAAAGCGAAAGGTGCCTTCAGGAATGAAGGCATTTCGCCGCTTACGGGTGATACGGTTGAGTTTGATTTATTAGAAAACGGCAAGGGCGTTGTAAGAAAAATTATTGACCGAAAAAATGCGCTTGTGCGACCGCCCGTTGCGAATATAAGTCGCGCGGTTATTGTGTCATCACTTACCACACCGTCTCCCAATAACCTTATTATAGATACACTTACCGCTATTTGTGAGCATAATAAAATCACACCGGTTTTGGTATTTAATAAAAGTGATTTGGGTGATTTTTCCGAGTGGACCGACTGCTATTCTTCGGTTGGATATAAGGTTATAGTAACCTCCGCCGAAACGGGTAGTGGTGTTGATGAATTAAAGCAAGTACTAAAAAGCGGTATAACGGTACTTACAGGCAACTCGGGTGTAGGTAAATCAAGCTTATTAAATGTGCTGTTGCCAAATCTTAAATTGGCAACGGGAGAGATTAGCCAAAAATTAGGCCGTGGCAGACACACAACACGGCATACTCAACTCTTTGAGCTTGACGGCGGCGGATATGTTGCCGATACGCCTGGATTTTCTTCTATAGAAATCGACAAAACCGATTTTGATTTTAAAGAAAATCTTGAATATTATTTCCCCGAATTTGTGCCGTTTTTAGGACATTGCAAATTTACGGGGTGCTCACACACAGGCGAAAAGGGTTGCGCTGTATGTGAAGCAGTGTCGGAGAAAAAAATCAGACACACCCGTCATCAAAGCTATGTATCACTTTACAATGAACTTAAAGACTTAAAAATGTGGCAAATTAAAAAATAATTGTAACCTAAAATCAGTTTTCAAATATACTGTTATTAACAAGGGCGGAAGGCGGATACAGTGTATGAGAAAACGGTGTAGCACTAACAAACGCAAGTATGTTTATATGGTGGCTTTTGGAATAGGGCTTTTAGTGGCTTCCTTTGCACCGCCGCGTTGTGTTATAGCCGTTTTGGCAGTTGCTGTTATTTGGCTTGGTATTATATGCTCTAAGTGTTAGTGGGAGGCAAATATATGAAAATTGTTTTGGTAAAAAGTCCTAAGTTTTTAAGCGGAATTTTAAGGATAATATTCGGTATCAAAAAGGAAAATGTTTAGTTTTTTGTTACATAAAGGCGATATAACCGTTTTGGTTATATCGCCTTATTTTTTTGCATATTATTTACGGAAAGATAATAAATGTTTTCAAAAAAGGAGTTTTGATAATGGATTTAAAGATTTTAAAGCAAGAACTTTCGGTAAATAATGAATTCTTTAATCAGTCAGCCGAGCAAAGCGTAGAAATTGATATTACGGTGCCCGAATATTATCCCGAAATTGACAGGGTGCTCAAATGCCGCGCTACACCGAGGGTTTCAAGTGCCGGTATTAACGGACAAATACTGTCTGTTGAGGGAAGTGTGAATATAGTTTTGATGTATATAACTCCCAAAAACGACCTTTGCAGTTACGAGTATATTATGCCGTTTAACCGCACATTTGAGTTTGAGGGCGACACTATGGGATGTATGCCTGTATGTACGGTTAGGGAAGAGTATATGAACTGTCGGCCGCTTGATAGCCGCAGCGTAGAAATTCACGGCGCAGTCGGTATCAATGCTAAGATTATTAAAAAGCAGTGCACACAAATAGTAACCGATTTTGATGGCGGCGGTGTTGTGCTCAATCGCGGTACCGCTCCCGCCACTACACCAATCGGTATGGCTGAAAAGTGTGTGGGCATTGAAGAAGAACTTGAACTCGGCAACGGTCAACCATCCGTAAAACATATTTTGCGTTACGATGCAAAACCTGTAAATTCAGAATGTAAAATTATAAGCGGTAAGATTGTGGCAAAAGGTGAGGTAAGGGTAACGGTGCTGTATTGCGGTGAGCAAACGGCCGCGCCGCAAACATTCAGGACCAAGGTGCCGTACAGTACCATAATCGAGATTGACGGTGTTAACGATGAGTGCGAGTGTGAAACAACTTGCGAGCTTGCCTGTCTCGAAATCAAGGCAAGGACTTCTATAACCGGTGAAGCAAGAACATTCAGTATGTCAGGCAAGTTGCGTTTCCGAGCAACCGCCTGTTGCAATAATGAGGTGCCGGTTGTGTATGATGCCTTTTCAACAAAATACGAAACTGATGTAAAGTCAAAGGAAATTATGGTAGAAAAAATATTTAAAACTGTTAACGAAAGTTTTGTTTGCAAGAGAAATATCGAGATAAATTCAGGTACGGTAGGAACGGTTATTGATATTTGGGGAGAACCGCAGGTTACGGCTTGTCGAGTAGACAATAATGAACTTTGCGTAATAGGTGTTATGCCCGTGTATATGTTGGCATACGATAGCGATTCAAATCCTATTTATATCGAGCGCAGTATTGATTTTGATTGCAAATTTGCCGTTAGCGGTGCTTCGCATAAAATGCGTGCCAATACCGTGTCTTCGCTCAAAAATATAAGTTATACCATAATAGATAATTGCAATATTGAAATTTGTGCCGAAATAATGATAAATTCAAGTATATATAATATTTCAAAGATAAATGTGGTAAATGATATAGTCGTATCAAAGGATATGCTTAAAAAATGTCAAAAGAATTGTGCATTGATAGTCTACTATGCCGATAAAGGCGAACAGGTGTGGGATATAGCAAGAAAGTTTAATAGTTCGCCAAACGAAATTTCCGAAATTAACTCGGTGGATATAGGCGAAATTAAATGCACAAAACCGCTTTTAATACCCATAAAATAAATTTAAAAAATTTAAAATTAAATGTTGACAATGCTGATTATTAATGATATAATAATCAGCGTTGTATGCGAGTGTGCTGGAACTGGCAGACAGGCACGTTTGAGGGGCGTGTGCTCATGGCGTACGGGTTCAAGTCCCGTCACTCGCACCAACTTAAAACCCGCTATTTTAGCGGGTTTTTCTTTATTTATGCGGGTTCGCGAGTGCTTTCGGTGTTTTTTT
>JAZUSW010000029.1:0-4646 GCA_045606925.1 Acutalibacteraceae bacterium
TTTGGTTGTTAGAAACTGTGAAATCGGTTGGATTGGCGGGTATTCAAACAGTTCTAAAGATGAGCGGCTTGGTAATGCTATTCAAATTTGGGGCGGAGCAAAAGATTTTATAGTTGATAATTGCTATTTTTATCAGGTGTATGATGCGGGTGCTACCTTCCAGTATATATCCGATAATGTGGAAGTCGTTAGTGAGAATATTCAGTTTATAAATAGCGTATATGATTATAACAACTATTCAATAGAGTACTTTATCACAGCAGGAGGTAATAGTACCACAAAAGATTTTGTAATTGAAGGTAATCTTTTCTGGTATGCAGGCGAAGGTATGTGTACACAACGCCCTGACCGTAGCGGTTCAAACCATATTAAATCTTGGGGGCACGAAAATAAGTTAATAAATCAAATAAAAGTATCCAATAACCTATTTGCACTTGGTGTACGCCAACTTTGTGAAACAAGGGACATTACAGGAATTGGCGCTAAATACGATAACAATGTATATGTTCAAACCGAAGGTAAGAGGGTGGCTGTAAATAGTGCTACGGCGGATTACTTTAAAATGGATGCAAATGTTAAGTCGAACATCGAAAAAGAGCTGGGCGATAAAAATGCTGTAATTATAAAAATAAAAAAATAGGCAAAACCGCACTTTGTGCGGTTTTAATTTTGCTGAAATTTAAATTCTATGTTGATTTTTTTTGATGTTTATTGTATTATATACAAAGAGAATAGGAGGATAAAATTTATGTTCAAAAGAATTCTTTCAATTATTTTAGTTATTTTTATTGCTGCAACACTTTGTGTTGGTTGCAAAAATCAGGGAAATGGCAACAATGGTGATAACAGCAATAGTGGAGGAACCGATAACACCAGCAGTAATCTCTGGGCAGGAATGGTAGGCGTAGATGAAAACGGTAACTGGGAAGAGGTTAAAAAGGTTTCGGCACCTAATTATGCAAGTGCTGATATGACACTTCAAGAGTTTGAGAATACATATCGCCCGTATACAGATTGGCGCATTTATGAAATTCGCACAACTAAAAGTGATGTAAAACCGACCAATGGCGGTAAAGCGTATTATGTTTCCAACAAGGGAGATAATAACAATGATGGATTAACACCCGAAACCCCTGTTGCAGCATATACTACCATTATGGGCAAACTTAATAGCGGCGATGTTGTTTACTTTGAGCGTGGCAGTGAATTCCGCGGTAACATTACAATCAATAAACCGGGTATCACATTTGCAGCTTACGGTGAGGGCAGGGCGCCCGTTTTCCGTGTGTATAAAGAAAGTGCCGCAGGAAAAGGTAAGTGGATAGCCACCGATAAGCCCAATGTTTATAAGTTCTATGAAAAAGTAACGGTTGATGTTGGCGTAGTGGTATTCGATGATACATATTATACCTATAAATCTTTCTACACAGCAAATGATGTATCAACCAGCAAATCTAAAAAGCAGGTTAATTCTTATAAAGATTTAAAAGAAGACTTACAAATGTATCATGACCCCCAAAAATATGAGGTTTATGTTTACTGTGAAAAAGGCAACCCGGGCGAAGTATACGAGAGTGTAGAATTAGTTACAAAGGGTGTTGCAATTGCCGTTAATGCCGAGAATGTTACTATTGACAATCTTTGCATTTTAACTTCAGGTTTCGGCGTAAGAGGCGCAGCGAGTGCTGAGCCGTATGTAACCAAGGGATTAACCGTTAGAAACTGTGAGTTTGGCTGGATTGGCGGATACTCAACAAGCATCGCAAACGATGAGCGTCTTGGCAACGGTATCGAAATTTGGGGCGGCGCAGTAGATTTCTTGGTAGAAAACTGCTACTTCCGTCAGATCTATGATGCCGGTGTAACATTCCAGTACTCATCTAAAAACAAGGATTCGAATTTCAGTAATATAATTTTCAGAAACAATGTATTTGAGTATTGCAACTATTCCATTGAGTATTTTGTAACCACTCAGAATAAGAGTGAGATAAAAGATTTTGTAATTGATGGCAACATTTTCTGGTATGCAGGTGAAGGTATGTGTACACAGCGTCCCGACCTTAGCGGCAGCAACCACATTAAGTCTTGGGGACACGACAACTACTGCACAAATCAAATCAAGGTTACCAACAACTTCTTTGCTATCGGCGCGCGTCAGCTTTGTGAGACCTACGACAAGTCAGCTCTTGGTGCGGCTTATAACAAAAATGTATATGCTCAAACCGAAAACAAACGCGTGGTTAGAAACGCAATGGCAACAAGTGCCTTTAAAATGGATGCAAATGTAAAAGCAAACATTGAAAAGGAACTCGGCGATAAAAACGCTGTAATTATTAAAATAGCCAAATAATATATTTTACAATTTTGAAGCACCGTGCTATAATTATTTTAGCACGGTGCTTTTTTAGAGGTGAAATATGAAAACGATTGCACATATTAGAACTGATTTTCCCACAAAATTTGGGTTGCCGCGCCAAAGTGGGCTTGTAGAACAGATAAAAGGTAAAATAGTTTTTGAAAAACCTTATCGTGATAAATCGGCATTTCGGGGATTAGAAGATTTTTCGCACATTTGGCTTCTATGGAAATTTTCCGCCTGTGATAAAAGCAATTGGTCACCAACGGTACGCCCACCCTTACTTGGCGGAAATAAACGAATGGGTGTTTTTGCGACCCGTTCGCCGTTCAGACCCAATCCGATAGGTCTTTCCTGCGTTAAGCTTGAAAAAATAGAGTTTGATGAGCATCTTGGCCCGATTCTTTTCGTTTCGGGGTGCGATTTGATGGACGGTACACCCATATATGATATAAAACCGTATCTTGCTTATGCCGATAGCGTAAAGGATGCCATAGGAGGTTTTACCGAGAACCTGTCTGAGCGTAGGTTAGATGTTAATATACCGGAAAAATTTTCTTGCTGTTTTGATAATGAAAAGCGGCAAGAGTTAATAAGTGTATTAAGCGGGGACCCCCGACCTTCCTATATTGATGATGAAAATAGGATTTACGGCTTTGCATTTTGTGATAAGGAAATTAAGTTCACCGTTTCAGGAAAAATTTTAACGGTTTTGGATATAATTGATGTTTAAAAATTAAAATAGAGAAGGAACATTTAGCATTCCTTCTCTATTATTTTTGCAATGCTTTCCGCGTTTTCCAAAATGCCGTCATCCGAACCCTCGACAGTTATATCAGCATATTTCTCGTATAGCGGGGAGCGCTCACGATACAGGTCTAAAAGAGTTTCACCTTTTTTAATAACCACACCGCGCGTTGCAATATTATTTATTCGGTTTAATAATTGTTCGGGAGTAATTTTTATATATACCACAGTGCCTATACTTTTTAAGTGTTCCATAGCTTCGTTGCAATAAACCACACTGCCGCCTGTAGCGATAACCGTGTTTGTTGCGCATATTGATGCATTAACCGAGTTCTCGGCGGATTTAAAATATTCTTCACCGTTTTCATTGATTATCTGATATAGCTTTTTGCCTTCTTTTGCTTGTATCAGCAAATCAGAGTCAATAAATGCATATCCTAATATTTTAGCCAGTAAAACGCCAACGGTACTTTTGCCGCATCCCGGCATACCGATTAAAATTATGTTATTCATAATATCACCAAGCGTATTTTAATACAAATTTTAAAGATTGTCAAATGTAGATTAAGGGTTCGAGTCCCGATGTACAAATTCGATACCCTTTTAATTTTGACCTATGTGTTTGAACTCCTACATATTGTTTATAATTTGTCGGCAAAGCCGACACCGCAATTATTCATTATTCATCAGCGAAGCGACTTCATTATTCATTGAAAATCCTGTCGAATGAATGATGAATATTGAATAATGAAAAATGAATAATACAAAACAAAAATCCCACCGACAAAAGTCGACAGGATTTTCGTTTTGGCGCGCTGAAAGGGACTCGAACCCCCGACCCTCTGCTTAGAAGGCAGATGCTCTATCCAGCTGAGCTATCAGCGCATATGCTTTTTAACGGCAAGAGTTATTTTAACATATATAGAGAAAATAATCAAGAGTAAATTATAAAAAATAGTAGCGAATAAAGTATTTTGAAAGAACATATATTATATCGGGGTGAAATTTATGAAAATCAGGTGGAAAGAATTAATAGTTGCGGTTTTAATACCGCTTATAGTAGGAGGACTTTCGGCGCTGTTGACCGGAGGTTCAATGCAGAATTTTGAGCAGATAGCAAAACCTCCGCTATCACCGCCCGCGTGGTTGTTCCCGGTTGTTTGGACTATTCTTTATATTTCGATGGGAATTGCTTCCTATTTAATCTACACCGCTAAATATTCGGCAGGGTTAGCGGGTAACGCGTTACTGTTTTATCTTTTACAACTTATATTCAATTTCTTTTGGTCAATTATATTCTTTAATATGGAAGCATATTTATTTGCATTTATATGGCTTTTGGCGCTACTCGTATTGATAATCATTACAACCGTAAAGTTTTACAAAATTTCAAAACCGGCAGCATATTTAATGATTCCTTATATTTTATGGGTTGCTTTTGCGGGTTATTTAAATCTCGGAATATATTTATTAAACTAACAAAGTTCTCTATGGGGTACCATAGAGAATTTTTTATTGCAAATAAAAATAAAAAAATTTAAAA
>JAZUSW010000030.1:0-3064 GCA_045606925.1 Acutalibacteraceae bacterium
CCCCAATCGCGGCCCCGCTCAAATACGCCACGTAGACACCCGTACTGTACATGTTGATATGGACAAATACAACGAAAAGTACGAGAATATTGCGCCCGCAAACTCAATGCGCGATAATTATTCAAGAAAACAAAAAATCAAGCAAAAGTCACAGGACTATAAGCGTCCGCAAAACGCTAAACGCGAGACCGAGGCCGATAAGCTGCGCCGTCTCCAGCTTGAGAAAATCAAGAAGACACCTATTACAGTTACCGTTGGCGATGAGATTACGGTAGGTGAACTTGCGGCTGCCCTTAAAAAGACTGCCGCCGAGGTTATCAAAAATCTTATGAAGCTCGGAATGCTCGCAACCGTCAATCAGGTAATTGACTATGATACAGCCGAAATCGTTGTAACCGAAATGGGCGCAAAAATTGAACGCGCCGTTGTTGTTACTATTGAAGAGCAAATTATGGATGATACCGAAGATACGGCTGAATCCTTAAAACCGAGAAGCCCTGTTGTTGTTGTAATGGGACACGTTGACCACGGTAAAACATCGCTTCTTGATGCTATCCGTAACTCTGCGGTTACCGACACTGAAGCAGGCGGCATTACACAGGCAATAGGTGCTTACAGGGTAAACTGCAAGGGACAGGATATTACCTTCCTTGACACCCCCGGTCACGCCGCATTTACCGCTATGCGCCAACGCGGTGCAATGGCAACCGATATTGCCGTACTCGTAGTTGCGGCTGATGACGGCATTATGCCCCAAACAATAGAAGCAATTAACCACGCCAAAGCCGCAAATGTACAAATTATCGTAGCTATTAACAAAATGGATAAGCCGACTGCTAATCCCGATGTTATTAAGCAACAGCTTACCGAACACTCTTTGGTTCCTGAGGAGTGGGGCGGTGATATTATATGTGTTCCCGTATCGGCAAAAACCAGAATGGGTATTGATGACTTACTTGAAAATATTCTTCTTGTTGCCGAAATGATGGAGCTTAAAGCCAACCCCGACCGCCGTGCAAACGGTGTTGTAATTGAGGCGTGTCTTGATAAGGGACGCGGTCCTATTGCAACCTTGCTTGTACAAAAGGGTACACTTCACGAGGGTGATATTATCGTTGCAGGTACGGCTGTTGGCCGTGTGCGTGTTATGACCAACGAAAAAGGTCAACACGTGAAGGAGGCGGGTCCGTCAGTTCCTGTTGAGATTGCAGGTCTTGCCGAAACACCTTCGGCGGGTGATACTTTTGATGCGGTATCCGATGAAAGATTGGCTCGTCAACTTGTAGAACAGCGTAAGCAAAAAATTAAGGAAGACCTTTTCAATGCTAAACAAAAGGTAACTCTTGATAATCTCTTCGACCAGTTAAGCGAGGGTGAACTCAAAGAGCTTAATATTATCGTTAAGGCCGATGTTCAGGGCTCTGTTGAGGCGGTTCGTGAGAGTCTTGAAAAACTCTCTAACGAAGAGGTGCGCGTAAAGGTTATCCACGGTGCAGTTGGTGCAATAAATGAATCTGATGTTATGCTCGCTAACACTTCGGGCGCCATTATTGTGGGATTTAACGTGCGCCCCGATGCAGTTGCCAAAACATCTGCTGAGCGAGACGGCGTTGATGTTCGCCTTTATCGCGTAATATATAACTGCATAGAAGAAATTGAAGCCGCTATGAAAGGTATGTTGGCACCCAAATACCGAGAGGTTATACTCGGCACAGTTGAGGTACGCGACACCTATAAAATTTCAGGCGTTGGCACCATTGCCGGTGCTTATGTACAAAGCGGTAAGGTTACCCGTGCTTGCAGTATCCGTGTTGTTCGTGACGGCATAGTTATTGCCGAGGATGCTATTGATTCTTTGCGCCGCTTTAAAGATGATGTTAAAGAAGTTGCACAGGGATACGAGTGCGGTATCGGACTTCAAAAATTCGCCGATATTAAAGAAGGCGATGTGTTTGAGGCCTTTATTATGGAGGAATACAGAGATTAATGGCAGGATATAAATCAGGCAGAATTACATCCGATATCAAAATGATGTTGGCCGATATTTTAAGGGATGTTAAAGACCCGAGAGTAAGTAAACTTTTAAGCATTGTAAAGGTTGATGTATCGGGAGATTTATCATACGCAACCGTTTATGTCAGCGCTATTGAGGGATATGATAAAACGGTAGAATCGGTAAAGGCGCTAAAAAATGCGGCGGGGTTTATCCGCCGCGAGTTAGGCGCACGGTTATCGCTTCGCAAGGTGCCCGAACTTCGTTTTGTGGCGGATAATTCTATTGAAAAAAGTACGCAAATTTCTAAAATTATAAATTCGTTCGACAAGAAGGATTAATTTATGGAAAAAATTTGTAAGGAACTTAATTTAGAGCAGCTTTGTCTTTATCTTAAAGAACACGATGACTATATAATTTTAACCCATATATCACCCGACGGTGATACCTTGGGCTCGGCATATGCGTTGGCGTTAGGGCTTTTAAGCATAGGTAAACGCGCATTTGTTGTTTGCAATGATGAAATACCGCATAAATACGACTATTTCGTAAAGGCGGCGGAGCTTAAATCGTTCGAGTATAAAACTATAATAGCGGTTGATGTTGCCGATGCAAAGCTACTCGGTTCACTTTATGAAAAATACAGTGATAAAATAGAGCTTAATATAGACCATCATATTTCCAACACTCACTATGCCAAGAACCTTTATCTTGATGCCACGGCTTCAGCTACGGCTGAATGTATTTATGATGTTTTAACTGCTATGGGTATCGAGATTACAACCATTATGGCAAATGCTCTTTATACAGGTATTGCCACCGATACGGGTTGTTTTAAATACTCTAATGTAACGCCAAAAACCCATTTAATAGCGGCAGAACTTTATAAATACGGTATCGATGCGGCTGAGATTAACCGCCTTATGTTTGATACCAAGTCCAAAAACCGTATTGCGCTTGAAAAAATGGTGCTTGAAACGGCAGAGTTTTTATTTGATGAGCGTTGCTTGATGCTTACCGTAACAAGCAGGATGCAAGAAGAGTCAGGATGCGAACAAAGCGATTTAGAGG
>JAZUSW010000031.1:0-30011 GCA_045606925.1 Acutalibacteraceae bacterium
GAAATAATTTTAAAGATATAAAATTGGAGTTTTAACATGTCCTTTTTAGAAGTCACGGCTTTTTTGTTCGACGGCTTTAAAATATCTTTGCTTATCTTTGCGGTGACGCTGCTTTGCGGGGCACCGCTTGGTTTGCCTATAGCGTTTTGTTCAATGAGCCGATTCAAACCCTTAAAGGCGGCATCAAAAGTGTTCGTGTGGATTATCCGTGGAATCCCCTTGATGTTGCAGATATTTATTATTTACTATGTACCGGGCTTATTACTTAACTTCCCGTTGTTCAGCCGCATTGACAGGTTAATGTTCATCAACTACGGCATAGAAGATGCGGGAAGAATTGTTGCCGTACTTATCGCCTTTACAATAAATTATGCCTGTTATTTCAGCGAAATATATCGCGGCGGAATAGAGAGCATTTCAAAAGGACAGTATGAAGCAGGTTATGTGCTCGGACTTACAAAATCTCAGGTGTTCCGAAAAATAGTATTAAAACAGGTTATCAAACGCATCTTGCCGCCAATGTCCAATGAAATTATAACGCTTATTAAGGATACGGCTCTTGCAAACTGTATTGTTGTTTGTGAAATTATCAAACAGGCAAAGGAACTGGCTGCTACCAAGGCGCTTGTGTGGCCGCTTTTCTACACAGGTGTATTCTATCTCATCTTTGTAGGCCTGCTAACTATAATTTTGGGACGCTGTGAGAAAAAATTAGATTATTTCAGGAGTTAAAGATGGCAGTTTTAGAAGTAACAAACATACATAAAAGTTTCGGTAAAATCGAAATTTTAAAAGGCATCAGTTTTTCTCTTGAAAAGGGTGAGGTACTCGCCATAATCGGTTCTTCCGGTAGCGGCAAGACAACTCTTCTTCGCTGCCTTAATTTTCTTGAAACTGCCGATAAAGGCAAAATTGTTGTAAACGATAAAGTGTTGTATGACGGCGAAGAAATTAAAAAATTCAGCGATGAAGAAATTCGTCAGAACCGTTTGCATTTCGGACTCGTTTTTCAGAATTTTAATCTTTTTCCGCAGTATGATGTAATGGGCAATATAACCTTGGCACCCAAGCTCCTTAAAATTGCCGATGAACAGGAGATAGACCGCCGAGCCACCGCGCTTATAGAGCGAGTGGGGCTTTCCGACCGCGCACACTACTATCCGTGTCAATTATCGGGCGGTCAGCAGCAGCGTGTAGCGATAGCGAGAGCTCTTGCTATGGGACCCGAAATACTTTGCTTTGATGAGCCGACCAGTGCGCTTGACCCTGAGCTTACGGGCGAAGTGTTGAGGGTTATCAAGGGGCTTAAAAGCGGTGACAGCACAATGATTGTTGTAACTCACGAAATGGAGTTTGCGCGCAATGTTGCCGATAAGGTAATATTTATGGCGGACGGTGTTATTGAAGAAATTGGAACACCGCAAGAGGTATTTGACAACCCTAAAAGCGATAAAACAAAGGCCTTTTTAAACAAATCGTTAGAATCATTTTAATAAAAAACACTCCAAACGGAGCGCTCCGTTTGGGGTGTTTTTTGCATATGCGCATTTGCACGAAATGCGATATTATAATTCTTGAAAAGTTTGCACAGAAGTGATATTATATAACCAAAGGAGATGAAAATAATGAAAAAAGCGGTTTCGTTATTTATGGTTTTCATTTTTATGTTAACATTTGCGGCGTGTTCAAAAACAAAGGTAGAAGAGGGCAGCAACAGTGACACTGCGAGTTCACAAAGTCAAACCGCAACTTCTTCAAGCACCGAAAAAAATGATGGAAACAACGAACAAGGAGGAGATACCGTGAGTTCAGAAAACCAGACCGTTACTTCCTCAAACACAGTAACAATCGATGAAGACGCAGCACGCGTTTTGGTTGAAGGCAAGGGTGAAGCGTGGACACTTGCCAACACCTATAAAAAATTAACACAGGATAAAAAATTAAGTATTGCATATCTCGGCGGCTCGGTAACCTGGGGTACAGGGTCTACCACAGGTAATTCCTGGCGAGAAATTACAACCAAATGGTTTAAGGAAAAATATCCGGACGCAACTATAAACGAAATAAATGCTGCTATTGGCGGCACAGGGTCGCTTTATGGATTCCAGCGTCTTAGAAAGGATGTATTGAAGAAAGAACCCGATTTGGTGTTTATTGAGTTTGCAATGAACGATGTTTACGAAAATATGACCAAAACCAAGGCGGCGGCGAATATCGATGCAATTATACGGAAAATAAATGCGTATAACCCCGAAATTGATATTATTTTGGTCTTTATAACATCAGAGGGAAATGTAAATAAGGATTATCCGGTTAAGCAAGGCCATCGCCACGTGGCAGAGTATTACGGAGTGCCGTATATCGATATCGGAAATGCCCTTGCTGCCGAAATGAGCAAAACAGGTAAACCGTGGAGTTATTATTCGGGCGATGTTGTGCACCCGAATGACAAGGGATATAAAATATACGCCGATGAGGTAAGAAAAAACCTTGAACAATGGTTAAGTGAGGCAAAAACACAAGCACCTAAAAAACACAATATAACTAAGACGGCAGCCGTAACATATCCGTATGATATATAAAAAACAGTTATTAAAACCCACACAAAAGTGAGGGTGTGTATAAAAGGAGATGTCAACAATGAAAAAACTAATTTCGTTAGCGCTGGTTTTAATTATGATTCTAAGCTTTGCGGGCTGTTCAAAGGCCACACCTAATGGCGATAACAATCAAAATTCCGATATTCAGAACAGCGGCATTTCGGAAACGCAGAAAATTTATGCCGATGAGGCGCGTATCATTCTTCAAACCAAGGGTGAAGCGTGGACACTTGCCAACACTTATAAAAAATTAACACAGGATAAGAAATTAAATATTGCGTATATCGGCGGTTCGGTAACTAACGGAGCGGGTTCCACAAAAGAAAATTCTTGGCGCGAAATTACAACAAAATGGCTTAAAAGTACATATCCAAACGCCGCAATAAACGAAATAAATGCCGCAATTAACGGCACAGGGTCGCTTTGGGGACTAATGCGGCTTGAAAGAGATTTGCTAAATTACAATCCGGATTTAGTGTTTGTTGAATTTGCTATAAATGATGTTTATACGGGTTCTCAAAAAATACAGGCAGCAGCTAATATTGATGCCCTTATAAGAAAAATTAACGAGCATAATCCCGAAACCGATATTATCGTTGTACTAGTTACAGATAAAGAAAATTCGAAGATGGATTATCCGGTAAAACAGGGTCACCGTGAGGTCGCCGAGTATTACGGAATACCGTGTATAGACATTGGTAATGCTCTTGTTGCGGAAATCGAAAAAACAGGCAATGAATGGGAAGATTATTTTATCGATAATGTGCATCCGAATGACAACGGATATAAGGTTTATGCTGATGAGATAGAAAAGAACTTTAAAAATTTGCTTAATGAGGGCAAATCAAAGACACCCCAAAAGCACGATATAACAGGTATGTACGCCGTAACAAACCCATATAAAACATTAAAAAGATTGGACATCTCTAAAATAGGGGATGAAAAATGGCGTCACAGCGAAAAAAATACTATGGGCTACGGCACCGAGGAATATATAAGCCCCAAGGAAGGCGCAAAATTAAATTTTGAATTTGAGGGCTCAACCCTCGCGGCATTCTGCCGTATAAAAAAAGGATGTCAGCTTAAAATCACGATAGACGGCACGGTGATTGATTATGTTGAGCAAGGCACCGACGATAACTTTGCCGATACGATACTTCTGGATAATTTAACACCGGGCAAACACAATGTAACAATCGAATATTTAGGACCGGGAATGTTTATCGTGGCTGCATTAATAGCATGCTAAAAAGATAGAAAAAAGGATGTGTAGACGTATCTACACATCCTTTTTGTCTTTTTGTTATCGTATGGGACCCCATCCGCTTTCATCGGGTTCAACAACAAAGGATGGGGCGGTGCTCGATGAGGACTCTTCGGAAGAGGAACTATCTGAGGAGGAACTATCGGAAGACAAAGAAGAATCGCTTGAAATTTCACTTGAGGGGGTACTTGGCGTAGAGGGCTCTTTATTAGGGATAGACTCATTCTTTTGTTCTTCGTTTGTATCACTTTCAACCTTGCCTACAAGGTCTTCCATGGCGATACCGTTTACCTTTTCAACAATTTCGGTTAATGAAAGTGTTATAAGGTCCTCGGCTTTTAATTTTTTGTTTTCTTTTTCGAGGCGGGTGCAAAGCTGAGCTTTTGCATAAGACACTTCGTTTTCTTCGGCTAAATTTTGGGTTTTTTCAGTTTTAACCTTGGTATAAAGAGAATAAACGCGTGTTGAACATTCATTCTTTTTCAGAACATCACGGAAATAACCGGCGAGTGCCTCAAAGTCTGATTCGTTGCGGCTTTCAACACCAAAAAGTAAAACTTCTGTTTCTTTGCCGCTGAGTTTTTTTGCATCCAAAAGGGAAGCGACAAAGGTATCCATTGCCTGCGTGAAAGAAACCGAAGGAGCTATATGCTGTACAATATGCATATGTGCTTTGTTATATGTTTGTGATGATATTACTGTGTAGTCGTCCGGTTTAAGCGTAAAAGAAGCTGAGATTTCACCATCCACAGTGACGGTTATATACTCCGAAGAAACGGGAGTCTTTTTAGGGGATAAAACGTTTATTATAATTGCCGAGATTGCTATTATAACCACAAGAGCCAAAGCTGCTACGACAAAGAGAGTGCGCTTTTGTTTTGTGTTAATATTCATAGAAAGGTAACCTCCGTGTAATTTTAACCTTATAGTAAACACTATATATAATTATAGAGATGCGAGAATAATTGTCAACATCAATTTATTTACATACAATATTTAGTGTTTTTTCTACAAAATAATACAAATTAAAGGGTTTTTAGAAAAAAGGTAAAAAAATGCAGCATCTTTTTGTGCAAACCACCACAAAAAACGCCCCTGTATTCCCATAAAGTTGTGGAATTTCACTTGACAAAACGCCTGTAATTTGGTACTATTATACAGTAAGTATTGTGGAAAAATATTAGCATATAAAAGTTAATATAAACACAGCAAAAATTTCAAAGGAGAAGTGAATTATGAAGAAGTGCTTTGCGTTAATTTTGGCGTTTCTTATGGTGATTACTACCTGTCAGATGGTATGTTTTGCCGATGAAGCTAAAACCGACACCGAAATTAAAGATGCTTTGCTCAATCAGCCGATTGTTACAACCGACGGATATGCAAATTATCTCAAGGACAATGCCGGTTTTGCCGATGCCACAAATAACATCGAAATAAAGGCGGATACATTTTCTGCGTTTGATGGCGGTGTTACCGTGGAAAAGACAGGCGAATACACCGATGAAAACGGCAAAAAGCGTGACGGTGTTATTAAAGCGGCCGGAGAGAAAGGACAAATCACATACAAATTCAATGTAGAAAAGGCGGGTATGTATACAATTCGTTTGTCATATTGCCCGATTAAGGGACGCGGCCTTCCGCTTTCCTTAAGCTTTTTGGTTGACGGCGAAAGCCCGTATGATGCATTGAGCAATGTCAACTTTGAGAGAACCTTTAAAAATGCTTCGGACGGTGTTGCTGACAGAAACGGCAATGTATATTCACCCGAGCAGATAGAAACCTTTATCTACAAAGATATTTACGCTATGGATAAAACGGGCCAGAATGTTGACCCGCTTAAAGTTGCTTTGACCGAAGGTGAGCACACAATAACAATCAAAATCGGCTCGGGCGAGTTCTACTTGGCCGCAGTTTCTTTGTGCGCTCCCGAAAAGAAGGTGAGCTATGCTGAATACAAGCAACAGCATAACGGTCAAAACTACACCGGTGAGGAAATACAAATAGAGGGCGAAGCCGCAAAGTACAAAAGCACATCTTCAATGACTCCTTTTATAGATAACAGTGACCCCAGTGTTAAAAGTATGCACGAAACGGGCGCATTCAAAGAGGTTATTAACTATATAGGTTCTACCGGTTGGAGAACACCAAACGAAACACTCGTTTGGGATATAGATGTTCCCGAAGACGGTTTTTATAAAGTTGCTTTCCGTTTCCGTCAAGACCAGGTTATCAACGGTAATTCTTACCGTAGCTTTAAAATTGACGGCAAAAGCCCGTTTGCCGAAGCAGAGCAGATTTCCTTCTACTACGGCGGCAACTGGAAATTCCAGGAAATGACGGCAGACGGTGAAACAGCACTCGTTTACCTTACCAAAGGTCCACACGAAATAAGCTTGACCGTTACAATGGGTGATTTTGGTGAAATCAGCCGTGAACTCACCGATATTACATACGAAATCAGTGAATTGTATCTTAAAATCCGTATGATTACGGGTGATACCATAGATACAGGCCGTAGCTATGAGTTCTTTGAACAAATTCCCGGCTTTAACGAAACTTTGGAAACAAATATTGCCCGACTCGAATCAATCTGTGAAAGAATTACCGAAATCACAGGTGAAAAGAGCGGTACATATATCTCTACCATTCAGAATATGGTTCGTGTAATGAAAGATTTATACGAAAATCCTTTCACAGCACAAAGATATGTAAGCACATATTATGATAACTACTGCTCGGTTGCAGCACTTGTTGCCGATATTGCAAAGTTACCGCTTGATATTGACCAAATCATATTCGCCGCTCCCGAAAAGGAGTACGAATTGCGTATGGAGAGCTGGTGGAAGAAAACAATTTACTCGTTTGAGAGATTTATAGTATCCTTTATGGATGACTATAAATATTCAACCGATAATGTTGACGGCAAAACAACCCTTACCATCTGGGTTGTATGGGGCCGTGACCAAACACAAATTTTAACATCTCTTGTAAAGGATTCGTTTGAAACAAAGTATCCTGATGTAAATGTTAATATACAAATAGTTGGCGCAACGCTGGTTCAGGCAATACTTTCGGGTACGGGACCTGATGTGCTTATCGGTCAGCCAAGAACCGAACCGGTTAACTACGGTATGCGTGGCGCGCTTATTCCGCTTAATGATATGCCGGGTTATGATGAGGTAATCAGTCGCTTCCAAAGCGGCGCGGTTGACCCGTATATGCTTAACGGCGTTACCTACGGTATACCCGATACCCAGTCTTTCAGCGTTATGTTCTACCGTACCGATACATTTAAGAAGTTAGGACTTACCGAAGAAGATGTACCGGAAACATGGGAAGAGTTCAGAAACCTTACTGCGCTTCTTCAAAGACAAAACTTCTCGGTTGCTATGCCGGGCGCAGGTGTTCTTAATTACTATACAACCTTCTTAAGACAAAAGGGAATTGAACTTTATAAAGACGGCGGCAAAGCTACAAATGTAACCGAAGGTGATGCAGTTTCAACCTTCGTATATTGGACCGATTTCTATACCAACTTAGGTTATGATACAGCGTTCAGCTTCTATAACCGTTTCCGTGACGGTACAATGCCGCTCGGCGTTGGACTTTACAGTGACTATGTTCTCTTCTCTCAGGCGGCGCCTGAAATCGCAGGTAAATGGGCGGTTGCTCCGTTGCCCGGAACAGAACAGGAAGACGGCACTATCAATCACACTCAGTCGGATACAGGTACTTGTTGTGTAATCCCGATTGTTTCTAAGCATCCTGATATAGCGTGGGATTTCATTAAATGGTGGACAGATGATGATACCCAGTACAGATACTCAACAATGGTTGAGGCAGTTCTCGGCGAAGTCGGCCGTGTGCAAACCGCCAACGTTGAGGCACTTAAAAAGTTATCCTGGGAATCCAATGACCTTGATATCATTCTTGATACCTGGGAAGATGTTGAAGGACTTGTAGAAGTTCCCGGCGGTTATTATGTAACACGTTCGATTTACCAGGCATTCTGGAACGTTGTTAACCTTGATGAAAACCCCAAGGACATGATTGTTAAATGGGGTAAAGTAGCCGATGAAGAAATTACAAGAAAGAGAAAGGAGTATAACCTTGAGTACTAATACGAAAAACATAAAACAAAAAAAGTACAGGAACTCATTTGGCGGTAGCGAAATTTCAATGCTTGTTATTGCTTTGCCGTTTCTTATTCTCTTTTTCATAATGATTGTGTTGCCTGTAGCAACATCGCTTGTTTTGAGTTTCTTCTCGTACGATACACTTTCCAGTCCCAAATGGGCGGGACTGGATAACTTCCTTAGAATGTTCGTAACCGATGATATGTTTACCAAGGTTGCTACAAACACTATCATTTTTGCGGTTATCACAGCACCTGCGGGCTTTTTGCTTTCATATGTTCTCGCTTGGTTTATCAACGAGTTCAACCCATCAGTAAGAAGCTTCTTATCCTTCCTTTTCTATGCACCGAACCTTGTAGGTAATGCCTACTTTATATGGCAAACAGCATTCAGTGCCGATTCCTACGGTTATGTAAACAGTGTGCTTTTGTCGGTTGGTATTCTTAATAAACCTGTACAATGGCTTACAAATCCGGATTATATTATTCCGATTATTATGGCGGTAACAATCTGGTCGAGTATGGGCGTTTCCTTCCTTGCCGATATCGCCGGTCTTCAAAGTATCAATGTTTCGCTTTTCGAAGCAGGTGCGATAGACGGTATCAGAAACCGTTGGCAAGAGCTTTGGTACATAACATTACCTTCAATGAAAGAAATTCTTTTGTTTGGTGCGGTAATGCAAATAGCAAGTTCCTTCTCGATAGGACCGGTTATTACAACAATGTGTAGCTACCCCACCGTTAATAACAGTGCTGATACAATCGTTATGTATCTTGTCGATATAGCGCATACGCGTATGGAAATGGGCTACGCATCGGCAATTTCAATATTCTTATTCGCATTGATGGCAATTTTCCGTGGACTTATCGGTAAACTGCTTAACAGCGTTGGCAAGTAGGGGGGTGTAACGTATGTCTTCAATGGCTAAAACAATCAGAAAAATAAAACAGTTTAAGCTTTTGGGCGGTGGAGAAATCCAATATAAGCGTTATACCCGTTCAAAAATTGTAACAGCGCTTTTCGTAATTGCTCTTTTAGGATTTGGTATTATCTGCGTACTTCCGCTTGTTTATTGTGTGGCAACATCCTTCAAACCCTTGGATGAAATTCTTATTTTCCCGCCTAAGTTTTTTGTTAGGCGTCCCACAATAGCCAACTATACCTTGTTGCCAAGCTTACTTTCAAAGCTGAAAGTTCCGCTATCCAGATATGCATTTAATACTGTATTTATCGCGATAGTCGGTACTGTTGGACATATTTTGGCAGCATCGGCTGCGGCGTTCTTCTTCTCGAAGAGCAAAAAGAGATGGGTTGGAATAATCTTTATGATTGTTCAGTTCTCACTTCTTTATAACGGTACAACACTCGGTGTTCCGCGTTACATTATCTTCTCAAAGATGAATATTATCGATACATATTGGGTATTGATTTTACCGCATATTCCGGGCGCTATGGGTGTATTCCTTATGAAACAATATATGGATGGCTCGGTTCCCGAATCGTTGCTTGAAGCGGCGCGTATAGACGGTGCGGGATATCCGCTTATCTATTGGAAAATAGTAATGCCGATGGTAAAACCCGCGTGGTTGACATTGTTGCTTTACGCTTTCCGTGATATGTGGGCTGAACCTTCAACAACAACAATATTTACCGAGTCGTTAAAGACACTGCCGGCGGCGATGAGCCAGATTACAAATGCCGGTATTGCCCGTTCGGGTAGTGCGATGGCGACCACGGTTCTTATGATGATTCCACCGATACTCGTTTTCTTGATTTCACAAAGTAATGTTATGGAAACTATGAGTAACGCAGGTATGAAAGATTAGTAGAAAGGGAAGAAATATGAAAAATTTTAAACGTATTTTAGCGATTTTTTTGTGTTTAGCTTGCCTTTGTACTACATTTTTAACGGCAAGCGCCGCAGATTACACCGATTCAGCTAACGATTCGGCTACCAAGTGGCTTACAGGTGGCGCAAAAGAAAAATTTGTATATTCACGCCCTATGTACGATGATTTAGAGCAGGTAACAGCGGCGGATATGGGTGTTGCCGAGTTTGGTGAGCTTTCCGATATCCATGCGGCTGACGGTAAGATTTATTTGCTTGATAGCGGCAACCTTGAGGAGCAACCAAAGGGTCGCGTTATTGTGCTTGACTCTAATTATAACAAGTTAGATGAATTCAGCGAGGTATATATTGACGGAAAACCGACAACCTTTGAAAAATCAAAGGGTATATATGCACATAAAGGTTTAATTTATATTTGTGATACCACACACGGCAGGGTTTTGGTTGTGGACGAAAACAAAAATGTAGTTCGTGTATTTTCAAAGCCCGAGAGTGAAATGTGGCCCAATGATATGAACTACAACCCGGTAAAGATAGTTATCGACAATATGGATTATGTTTATATCCTTTGTGACGGTTCTTTCTACGGTGCTGCTATGTACGAGGCAGGCACCTACGAGTTTAAGGGATTCTTTGGCGCCAATGTGGTTAGCACCACAGCTCTCCAGGCGATGAACAATCTTTGGGATTTGCTTTTCTTAAACACCACCAAGCAGTCAAAAAGCGCAAAGAAACTCCCGTTCTCATTTGTTGATATGGTGCTTGGCGCAGATGGATACCTTTTTACCTGCACAGGCCGAACAAATGTTAATTATTCACTGGGCGCAGTTAGACGCCTTAACCCCACGGGTGATAATATTCTTATAGATAAGAGTAAGGACACCCCTGCAAATTCAAGTACGGTTGTATTTGGTTCAAAGGATACTGCCAAGTCAAAAGGTATGGATATATCACACGATATTTCCTCCATCACGGTTGACGAAAACAATTTCATTTATATATTGGATGCACCGTATGGCCGTATTTATATGTACGATGTAGAGTGTAACCTGATTACCACAATAGGTGGCGGCGTATCAAGCGGTACTCAAAAGGGCACCTTCCGCCATGCACAAGCAATCACCGTAATGGGCGATACACTCTATGCTATCGATGTTACAAAGAAGGCAATTATTCCGTTTGTTAAAAATGATTACGGTAAAATGGTACAAGAGGCACAAACTCTTACTATGGCCGGTGACTATAGCGATGCCGCACCCATTTGGGAACAGGTGTTGAAACTGGACCGCAACTCAATTCTCGCTTACCGCGGTCTTGCAAAGGCAGCATTGGTTGAGGACAGATACGAAGAAGCGATGGACTATGCGCTTTCGGGATACGACCGCAATACATATTCACAGGCATTTGAATATGTGCGTAAAGAATTCTTAGAAAAGAACTTTACAGTATTTTTCGTAGGTGCAGTTGTTCTCGTCTGTGTACTTGCAATACTTCTTCATTTTAAAAAGAAGCACAATGTTGTGCTTATCAAAAACAAGAAGTTGAAGATAGCTCTCGGCACAGTATTGCATCCTGCTGATACCTTCTATGAAATCAAACGCAATAATAACGGTTCTGTTCTTATTGCAACAGGAATTTTGTTGCTTTGGTATGTAGGTAAAATAATAGGATATACAAGCGGTTTCATATTTAATGATACCGACATTGTCGATGCAAACGCCTGGTATGCATTAGCACAAACGGTGGGACTTGTTCTTCTCTTTGTTTGTGCAAACTGGTTGGTTTGCGTACTTTGCGAAGGAAAAGGTAAATTAAAGGATATTTATGTTGCTACCTGTTACAGCATAATCCCGCTTGTTATAGGCGCTTTTGGTTATGATATCCTTTCTAATATATTAACTTTGCAAGAGGCAAACTTCATTGCAATTCTTAATTATGCATGTATCATTTACACAGCAATATTGCTTGTAATGGCAATAATTAATATTCAAGAGTTTACATTCCTTAGGTTTATTCTTACAACCTTCGTAACCTTGTTGGCAATGATACTTGTTGTATTCTTAGTATTCCTTGTTGTAATTCTTTTGCAACAGGCGTCAGACTTCGTTAAGACAGTGTTCTTAGAAGCGACATACCGATAGACACAAAGGAGGATAAAAATGAAAAATATTTTAATAAGAACTTTATCGCTTATCCTTTGTGTTATAATGGTACTTTCATTTGTTGGTTGTAAGAAGGCGGAAGCGCCCGAAAATGTAACCGAAAGCTTCAAAAAATCGACACTTATGACAGGCGAAAAGCTTGAAAACGAAAAATTAACACTTACCTGGGACGCTAAAAACAAATGCCTTATCTTAACCGATAAGGCAACCGGCGCCCAATGGACCACATCGCCGTATAACTATCTTTCAAAAGAAGAAAGACCGGCTATGCAAAAGAAATTTGTTGAGTCTCCGATTCATGTAAAGTATCTTGAAAATTATGAGTTGGATGCCAGTGCATCGCCCGACTTTGCGGATGATTACGGCTATACCGCACTCAGAGATTCCTATTACTCAATAGTAAAGGAAGATAACTATTTCGAAATTTCTTTGTGCTTTAAAAATTCCAACACAATTATTCCTATCCGTTATACCTTGAAGGATGATTGTGTGGGTATTTCGATTGATACCGATAAAATTGTGGAAAATGAAGACCCGATTTATTCGATTGTCTTTACTCCTACATTCTGCGCAGTAGAAAAGGGTACGGCAGACAGCTATATGTTCTATCCGTCAGGCACAGGCGCCATTATTGATACGTCTGATAAGAATCTTATATCGGCGACCTATTCCGCAGGTATATACGGTGATGATGCCGCGAGAAAAATCCGTGATGATTTGAACAATCAAAAGCAGGTATACGTTCCGGTATTCGGTACTGTTGTTGGCGATAATGCCATTTGCGGTATTGTTTCGAAAGGTGCAGAGCACGCAACGCTGCACTATGCATCTTCTTATGAGAAAACCGACTATGCATCCATTTATACAGAGCTTTGGATTCGCGGTTGGGACTTTAACACCATTAAAGGTAACCTGAACTATAACGAAACCGAAATCTATGCGGAGGAAGCTTTGAAAAATGCCGTATACGAGGTTGAGTATTATCCGCTTTCGGGCGAGGATGCAAGTTATTCGGGTATGGCAAGACTGTATCAGTCAAAGCTTTATGGTGACAACAAAGCAACATCCATTACCGAAGATGCAGTTTCTCTTAAAGTTCACGGCGGATTAAACGAGCAAAAGAATTTCCTCGGCTTCCCCTATAACACCTTACTCGCTCTTACAACCTATAATGATGTTTTGAATATCTTAAAAGATTTAGAGTCAACAGGTGTTACGCCTAATGTACAGCTTTACGGTTTCGGTAAAAGCGGTATGGATATCGGCAAGGTGGCGGGCGGATTTGCGCTTGCAAGTGCGTTTGGCAGCAAAAAGGAATTAAATAATGTTATCAGTTATTGTGAAGACAAGGGAATTGATTTGTTTGTGGATTTCAACCTTACAACATTCTCTTCAAGTATGCTTGGATATAATGTTACCTTTGATTCTGCTAAAACCGCTAACAAGCAGTCGGCTTTTGGCTATTATATAAACAAAGCCGTTCAGACAAAGGATTCGGATAACTATGACCGTTACCGCTATTTAAAACGCGATAAGGTTTTAAGTGCAAGTACAAAACTTGCCAAGAAAATCAAGGGCTATAATTTGCCCGGCATCAGCTTTGCATCCCTTTCGGATACAGCGTATTCCGATTATTCTTCTGATAAATATTATGTTAAGAAGGATATGGGTGCATTTACACAGCAAATAATCAATAACTATAAAGAAAGCGGATATGCTTATGCGGCAAACGGCGCAAACGCCTATGCTGCAGTGGTTGCTGACTGTGTGTTTGAAACACCTATGAACTCAAGCGAACTGGATGTATTTATGACCGATGTACCGTTCTATCAGATGGTATTCAAGGGCAAAACAGAAATAACATCCGAAGCCGTAAATGCGGGTGAGTCACTTGCTAAAAAGCAACTTCAGGCACTTGAAGGCGGTTCTTCAATATTGTTTAATGTATTGAATAACTATGATAAGACCGTTACATATTCTCCGTTTAAGGGTCTTTACGGCGCGACATACAGCGACAACAAAGACAACATTATAAAAGCGGCAACAGAGTATAAAGACTATTATAACGCTATAAGCGGTCAGACCATTTCAAATCACGAGCTTATTACAAACGATGTTCGTTGCACCACATATTCAAACGGTGTTAAGATGTATGTTAACTACTCGGATAGTGATTATGTAACCGATAGCGGCAATATCCCCGCCGGTGGATATTTGTTAGTAAAATAAGGGGGTGAACAGTATGTTTAAAAAGAAGGTTAAAAAACATAAGGGTGTTGAACAACTTAAAAGCAAATACGGCAGACTGTTCGTTCTCCCGTGGGAAATCGGACTCGTAATGTTCTTCTTTATTCCGATTATCACATCTATTCAATACGCTTTCAGTAAGGTAGAGCTTACGGTTGAGGGCTTTAAATCAACCTGGGTCGGCTTAAAGCATTTTGATTACTATTTAAATGATGACCCGAGATATACAGACGAGTTAATTGGTGCGCTTGGCGACTTTGCGGTACAAATCCCGATTATTCTGGCGCTTAGTTTAATTCTTGCAATTATACTTAACCAAAAGTTTAAGGGACGCGTTATTGCCCGTGCAATTTTCTTCCTTCCGGTTATTATAGCAACAGGTGTTGTTATTCAGCATATGACTGCCGAATGGATGACAATCAGCTTGGTTGCATCTTCAAGTGTTGAAAGCAATTACAGCAGTATGATTGATTTCGATGCAATTCTCGGTAACTTGGGTTTGCCCGAAGAAATAAATAAACTTATTTCGGGGTACATCGGCGATATATTCAACCTGTTGTGGAGTTGTGGTATTCAGATAGTTCTCTTTATTGCAGGACTTCAAACAATACCGGACCAGCTTTATGAGGTTTCCCGTGTTGAAGGCGCTTCAAAGTGGGAAGAGTTTTGGTATATTACCATACCAATGTTAGGTCCGACAATTTTGCTTGTTATGGTTTATACGATGATTGACCTGTTCACACAGGAAAAAGGCGTAATGAAGATGGCGTTTGACCTTATGAAGAAGGCCGTTTACGGCGAGAGCTCTGCGATGATGTGGATGTACTTCCTTGTTGTCGGTGCCCTTATGGCAATAGTGATTGGTCTTTATAATTTATTGTGCCTGAAAAAATGGTCGTAAGGAGGGGTAGTAATGTTAAAAATTAAAAAACCAAAAATTACTGCCCGTAAAGCAGGCGCTATCGGAGCCGGTTTGGTTGGTTCTATTGCGCGTTGGGTATTTATCCTTGCAATCAGCTACATTCTTTTGTACCCACTCTTTTATATGATATCAGTTTCAATAAAAGCTCCGACCGACTTCGTTGATACGACGGTTATCTGGGTGCCCAAAAATTTCTCTTTCCATAATATAACCAAGGCGTTTAAAGCGTTGGATTATGTTAAGTCGTTTGGCAATACCGCAATGGTTGGAATTGTCAGTGCGCTTATAGAGGTTGGGTCCTGTGCTGTAACTGCGTACGGTTTGTCAAGATTTGAGTTTAAGGAAAAGAAAATTTTGATGTTTATTCTTATTCTCACAATCCTTGTTCCGATACCGATGATTATCACTCCGTTGGCAGTTAGAATGAGATACCTTGATGTGTTCGGTATTTTGGGACTGATAAGTAAGTTTATCGGTGTTGAACTTCGACCAAACCTTCTCAATACTCCGTGGGCGTTTTATATACCGAGTATATTTGCGGTTGGCCTTAAAGCTGGTTTGTTTACATATATGTATGTACAGTTCTTTAAGGGGCTACCAAAGGAGCTTGAAGAAGCGGCTTCTATTGACGGTGCGGGTCCGTTAAAGACCTTCCTTACAATAGTTGTTCCCTCATCGGGTACTATTTTCTTAACAGTTACAATATTCAGTGTAATCTGGCACTGGAATGATACATTCTTATCAACAATGTTCCTTTCAAAAGATTATCCGTTGTCGGTAAGACTGTCTCGTATAACGGGTGCCGGAATAGGCGATGTTTATGACCCAAAAACAGTGGGTATTATTATGGCAGGATGTTTGCTCGTAATATTGCCGATGCTGATAATGTACTGCATACTGCAAAGACAGTTCATTAAGAGTATAGACCGTGTTGGTATTGTAGGTTAATAAGTTTAAAGAGGATATCGGGAAACCGACATCCTCTTTTTTGTATAAACTATATAAAAAACAGTTGACTTTCTTTTAAAAAAGGTGTACTATTGACATACAAAGATATAAGGAGGATTATTATGTTTAAAACAATCAAAAGAGTTTTGGCGATTGCTTTGGTTTTGGCTATGGCACTTACAGCAGTTGGTTGTAAGGGTAATGGCGGAGATGTTAACGCCAATGGCAATAACGGCACAGAAGATGGCAAAGTGCAAATTACAGATTACGCTATTGATTCTGAAGCGGTTATAAATTCTATGCCTGCCGAGCTTAAAAACACAAAAATCGTATTTTTAAACTGGTATAACCCGGATGACCGTGAGGAAAAACCCGTTATAGCAGAATTTAAGGAAAAAACAGGTATTGAAGTTGAGTACCGCATTACAGATTACGGTACCTACATTCAAGAGGTTGCAAAAATGTTGGCTACAAACGAACAACTTGATGTTATGCGTTTGAAAGCGCCTGACATTGCAGCTCTCAAGCTTTTGCAACCCTTGACAGTTACTGAGTATGACTTTAGTGATAAAGCATGGGATAAATATACCATGGACCTTTACTCAGTAGGCGACAAGCAATACGCTGCAGCCCTTCGCTACACACCCTATTTCTTGCCCACAATGATGTTCTATAACAGTGATGTTATAGCTGATATGGGATTTGAAGACCCGTATGAGCTTTGGAAACAGGGCAAATGGACCTGGAGCAAGGTTAGAGAAATGTGCACAACATGGGTTAACGAAAACGGCGCCGAGTACACTGGTTGCTCAATCTGGAACATGGCTGCTATCGACAGTGCAGGTGCAAACCTTATTAAGCTAACAGACGACAATATTACATATGACCTTGATTTAACAAACCAATTAGCGCTTGATGTCTACAAGTTTATGGCTGAAGGTAAGCAAATGGGCTTGTTTACCAATGTAAACGATACATTCGATTCGGCAAAACCGAAGCTCCTCTTTGCAATGTGCGATGCCAGCGCAGTGCAACAATCTTCTGGATATTTCAACAAACTCAGATTACGCAATCAACTTATGACAGTTGCAGTTCCTAAGTGGGATGGCACAGAGGGCTTTGATGATTACTATGTATCTATGATGGAAAATATTGCTTACGGTGTTCCCAAAACCGCTAAAAACCCGAAGGCAGTTCCTTACTTCTTAGCATATATGTGCAACTTGGCTAACTACAATACAGGCGTTGGCGAAGGCGGAATGTTCTTCAGCGAACAGGCCAAGGAAGCATATATGGAGCTTATGTCGTTTGAAAAGCGTAACTACAAAATTACCGGTTTGGTAGCTTCTTATGATGGCACTATAGCCAGCTTTGACTATTCAATCTTTATGGGTGCTGACCCAACACAAATCAATTCTTGGTTACAAGAGAGAGAATACATTATCAGAACAAGTATGGAACTTTATAATCAGGACAGATTGGCTCTTAAATAATTGTATTTAAGCATATTTGGACAGGAGATTATTCTCCTGTCCTTTTTTGTTTGATAGAAAAGGGTTTTGGAAACAGCATATAAAACAGTTGACATTTATATTAAAAGGGTGTATTTTTAACACATAAAGATGAGAGGGGATTTGTTATGTTAAAAACCATCAAAAGAGTTTTGGCATTGTCTTTGGTTTTGGCTATGGCACTTACGGCTGTTGGCTGTAAAAAGACGGATAATGATGTCGATGCAAATGGCAATAAAACCGATGGACAAACAGATAAAGTAACAATCGAAGATTATGCTATTAATTCCGATGCGGTTATAAATTCTATGCCTGACGAGCTTAAAAATACGAAATTAGTATTTTTAAACTGGTACAATCCGAAGGAAAATTTAGAAAAATCCGTTATAGCGGAATTTGAGCAAAAAACAGGCATTGAAGTTGAGTGCCGAGTTACAGATTACAGTGGCTACATAATGGAGGTTGCCAAAATGTTGGCTACAAACGAGCAGGTTGACCTTATGCGTATGAAAGAACCTGACCTTGCAGCACTCAAGCTTTTGCAACCCTTGACGGTTACCGAGTATGATTTCAGCGATAAAGCGTGGGACCACTATACAATGGGGCTTTATACAGTCGGCGATAAGCAATACGCTGCGGCGCTTCGCTACACACCCTATTTCTTGCCAACAATGATGTTCTACAATAAGGATATTATTGAAGATATGGGGTTTGAAGACCCGTACGAGCTTTGGAAACAGGGCAAATGGACCTGGAGTAAACTTAGAGAAATGTGTACGACATGGGTTAACGAAAACGGCGCTGAGTACACAGGTTGCTCAATCTGGAATATGGCGCCTATTTCAACGGCCGGTGCAGAAATCATTAAGCTTACAGACGATAATATTACATATGAACTTGATTTGACAAACCAATTAGCACTCGATATCTATAAGTTTATGGCTGAAGGAAAGCAGATGGGCTTGTTTACCAATGTAAACGATACATTTGATTCGGCAAAACCGAAGCTTCTTTTTGCAATGCACGATGCCAGTACTGTTCAGGTTACATCCGAGTATTTTAACAAGCTCAAATTGCGCAAACAGCTTATGACGGTTGCAGCACCCAAGTGGGACATCACAGAGGGCTTTGATGACTATTATGTACCTATGATGGAAAACATTGCTTTCGGTGTTCCCAAAACCGCTAAAAACCCCAAAGCAGTACCTTATTTCTTGGCTTATGTTGGTAATTTGGCTAATTATAATACAGGTGTCGGCGAAGGCGGATACTTCTACTCCGAACAAGCCAAGGAAGCGTATATGGAACTTATGTCGTTTGAAAAGCGTAACTACAAAATTACCGGTTTGGTAGCTTCTTATGATGGCACTATACCCAGCTTTGACTGGTCGGTATTTATGGGTGCTGACCCAACACAAATCAATTCTTGGTTGCAAGAGAGAGAATACATTATCAGAGCAAGTATGGAACTTTATAACCAGGATAGATTAGCCCTTAAATAATTAACCCCAAAGAACCGTTCTTTCGAACGGTTCTTTTTTAGGATGTAGGATTTATTTATTGACACCGCAATCCACATATTGTAAAATATATGCGGAAATAAAAAATTTTAAGGCGGTAAAAAAATGGCTATTTTATTTAAAGACGGTTGCTTTAAACTGGATACTAAAAACACCACTTATAGCTTCAAGGTGGCAAAGTTTGGATATATTTTGCACGGATATTACGGCAAAACCATATCAGATATTGATGTGGGATATACATATCCTGACCTTCCTCGTTCGTATGTGGCATCGGTCCCGGAAGACACAAGTATGCTTTTCCGCATAAATGATGCTCCGCAGGAGTATTCGGCTTACGGTATTGCCGATTTTAGAACAACTGCATTAAGGGTTAAGCATTGTGATGGCAGCAGGGCGGCCGATTTAAGATATTTTTCACACGAGATTATAGATGGCACAGTGGCGGTAAATGGTTTACCACACGCAACGCAAAACGGATTTTCTGATATCAGCACGTTAAAGCTTGTTTTAAAGGATAGCGCCACCGACCTTTTTGTTAATA
This sequence comes from Acutalibacteraceae bacterium, assembly GCA_045606925.1. Classification (GTDB taxonomy): domain Bacteria; phylum Bacillota; class Clostridia; order Oscillospirales; family Acutalibacteraceae; genus SIG565. The sequence goes on from JAZUSW010000031.1 coordinate 19,704, forward strand.
TGTATTATACCGTTTTTGAACAAACCGATGTAATTGCCCGTTTTATTGAGATAGTTAACAAAGGCGGCAATTCGGTGTTTATAGAAAAAGCGGCAAGCTTACAGCTTGATTTTAATGACAGCGATTATGATTTTATAACCCTTACGGGTGCCTGGGCAAAGGAGAGGCATATAAACCGCAGACCGCTTGTTATGGGAACACAGGGCCATTCGGTTCATACAGGCACAACCAGCCACCAATACAGCACATTTTTTGCGCTTTGCGATAAAAATGCGGATGAAAATATCGGTGGTGCTTACGGCTTCCATTTAGTGTATTCCGGCAACCATAAAACCGAGGTTGAGGTTGACCAATTCGGCTCGGCGCGTGTGCTTACAGGCATTAATGATGAGGGATTTAGCTGGGAAATAAAATCGGGCGATACATTTACAACGCCCGAGGCATTTATGACCTATTCTGATAGTGGTCTTGGTCAAATGTCGCGTAATTTACACGAATTTATAATCCGCCATATTTTCCGCAAAAAATGGCATAATGTTCGCCGCCCGTTGCTTATAAACAACTGGGAAGCAACATATTTTGATTTTACTTATGAAAAATTGGTGTCCCTTGCCGAAACTGCTGGAAAACTGGGCATAGAATTGCTCGTTATGGATGACGGTTGGTTCGGTAAACGGGAAGACGATAAAACTTCGCTTGGTGACTGGGTTGCGAACACCGAAAAATTGCCCGGCGGTCTTGAAAGATTGGCAAAAGGCGTTAATGAGAAGGGCGTTAAGTTCGGTATTTGGATGGAGCCGGAAATGATTTCGGAGGAAAGTGATTTATATCGCGCCCATCCCGACTGGGCAATATCTATTCCTGGCAGGGCAAAGTCAATCGGCCGTAATCAGTATGTGCTTGATATTACTCGTAATGAGGTCAAGAGTTATGTTATAGATGCTGTTTCTAATGTTATAGGCGGCGCAAATATTGAGTATTTAAAATGGGATATGAACCGATATTTAACCGAAGCGTATTCGGTGGCTCTCGGCAAGGAGAATCAAGGCGAGTTTTATCACAGATATGTAGTTGCGGTTTATGAAATTTTAGATGCCATTATAAATAAATTTCCCAATTTGCTTATAGAACACTGTTCCGGCGGCGGCGGAAGGTTTGATACAGGTATGCTTTACTACTCGCCGCAAATCTGGACGAGTGATGATACCGATGCTCACGAGAGAATAGAGGTACAGCGCGGCACATCTCTCGGCTTCCCCGTAACCTGTATGGGCTCACACGTGTCGGCGGTACCAAATCATCAAACGGGTAGGGTGACGCCCCTTGATACCCGTGGTGTTGTGGCGTATTCGGGCACATTCGGTTATGAATTGGATATAACGGCACTGAGTGATGCCGAGCGTGAAGAAATATCCAAACAATGTGAGTTTTATAAGGAAAATTACTGGCTTATAAACGGCGGCGACTATTACCGTTTGAATTATGTCAAAGGTGAGTTTTCGGCTTGGTGTTTTGCAAGTAAAGACAAAAAAGAAATATTGGTTTTCGGTGTTCAGCTGCAGGCGGGTGCTAACGATGCAAACCGTTTTGTAAAAATACCCGCAGCCGATAAAAATATGAGATATGTTGATGAAGCAACCAATCAAACCTATTTTGGAGATACTTTAAACAATATAGGACTTTGTTTGCCGTATAAGTTCGGCGAGAGAACATCCTTTATTTGTCATTTAAGGGCAGAAGATAAGTAAAAAGCGTATAAAAAACGGATGAAATTTTTTGAAATAGTCAATAGTTAGTAGACACAAAAAACGAAATAATTTAAACTGCCAGTTCAAGCCTGTATTGGACTGGCGGTTTTCTTTTCAGTTTGCGAACAGGACGTATGTAATTGAAATAGTAAATTGTATCAGAAACCACTTTGTGTATGTCATCACACTTCCAATATTGGAAGTGTGATGACATAACGTCTTTAAATCTTCCAAAGAACGATTCCATAACTGCATTATCTCTTGGCGTTCCTGCTCTTGACATACTTTGAATTGTGTTGTAAGATTTAAGCAGGTTGCAATAACCTGCTGAGGAGTACTGGGAACCCTGATCGCTGTGCAAAAGGATAGGGGTACCGGTACTTTTTGCTTTTTCAAGTATTCGTTTTGCCGGTTTCATTACGAGAAAATTGTCAAACTCATCACTTAATTCCCAATCAACAATTTCATTGTTAAACAAATCTAAATAACACGCAAGATAATACCACTTTTCTTTGTGCTTAATATACGTAACATCGGTGACAATCTTTTGCATTGGTTTATCTGAATAAAAATCTCGGTTGAGAATATTGGGAAACCTATCGTGTTCGTTTCCCGAACCATCCTGTTCTAAATTTTTAGTTTTCCTAATAAAGCCACTAATCCCTAACCGTTTCATAGACTTGAACACGGAAATGTCTGAAACGACCCAGCCATATTGGTTTAACAAGGTATCTGATATACTTCTGTATCCTTGTGATGGATAGTGCGAATGAACATCCGCAACATAGTAATCCAATTCCTGTTGTTGCTTTTCGTATCTATTTAAGTTTCCTTTTCGTTTTAACCATTTGTAATATCCTGAACGTGATACTTCATATATGTCGCATAATTCTGTTACCGAGTGACTTTCGCTTTCTCTTTCGATGCAGGAATAGATTTGTTGTATTACCTTCTTTTGGCATCGCCCCTTTCGAGTTCTATGGATTTTTTTAACCTTACAATTTCTCCGTCTTTCTTTAAAAGTTCTCGTTCTAATAGTGCAATTTTGTATTCCAATTGCTCTGTTGGGGTGAGTTCTTTTTTACGCGCATATTTTGCAAGTGGGTTGCCAGGTTTGCGCTTGTTAACAAGCGCAGCTTCACCACCTTGTAAATATTGCCTTGTCCATTTGCAAATCATTGAATCACTAAGCCCTGTCTCTCTTGCTAATGCAGTAGCCATTTCTCCACACAAATTCCTTTTAACTAACGCTAATTTCTCTTCTTTACTATGGCTTCTATTTGTTCCGCCTTTTGGTCTTGACATTTGTTTCAACTCCTTTTCTCTATCTTAACATAAAAAATGATGGTAGACACCGTTTTTTGTGTCTACCATCATTATATCACTTCAAAATTTTTCATTCGTTTTTTATTTTTGTTCAATTTTAACAAAATCACACAAAAGTTTTGCAAAATAACGGAAAAACACATAAAAATACACAAAAAAGTGTTGCGAAAAGGGTGAGGTTGTGGTAATATTATTATGTATCATTGGATAGTGTGGGCTATTGCACACTATACGGAGAAATTATCTTACTGGAGGGAATCTTATGAAAACTGTTTTTAAACAATTTTCAAAGAAGACATTGTCGATGATAATTGCCTTAGCGGTAGTTATTTGCTCGTTCGGAACAACCCTTTCCACCTTTACAGATTTTGGTGCGAAAGCGGATGGCATCGAGCATTTTGAAGTTACCTATGGCTCACCGGCAGTGCCTATGTTCGAAAACACCACAACTAATTTGTACGATTTAAAGGTGCAGTTGCAAAAGGACGGCGCTTTTATAGACGGTGCAGATATTACCTGGTCGGCAGAGGCGGGCACACCCGCGTCCGAATACTTAAATGCTGCTAATAAGACCTTCGCGGCTCTTAAAACCGGTACATTTAAGATTACGGCTACCGAAACTGCCAATCCCGCCAACTCAAAGACCATTTATGTTATTGTTAATAAGAAGGATGATTTTGAGTTCAAGCTTATTGATCTTGATTTCCAAAATGACCCAACTGCATATGTGGCATCAGACTGGATTCAGGCAACAAGTAAGAAGAGTAGCGATAACCCTGGCGGAACCAGCGATATTAATGCTGCGGCTACAACAGGTTTTTATAAATATGAAACCGATGGCTTCGGTTATAGTGACGGCGCGCTCAAACTTCCCGGTGTTAGCACTCGTGAGGTTGTTTTGTTCTACAAAAATCCTATTTTAAGCGATTTTGAGGATTATGTTATCAGCGTTGATGCTAAGTATACTAAGTATTCATCCGCGGATGACCAAGCTGGTATTTTTGTACGTGCAAATGTAAATTTCGATGTTACTGAGACACTTACATCTGTAGCAGCATCAGCACAGCCGGCCAACGGTCTTAACACCAAGAGTAATATTTTCAGATGGTTTGATGATTCCGATAATGTAACCAAGGTCGGTACAGCAATGTATTTCCGCAATCGTATGAACGGCCCTGTTGTAATCGGTCGTCTTGACGATGCAAATACTCCCAGTAACACAACCTTACCGTTCGGTAAAATAGATAAGGGTGGCGAATTTATGCCGCTCCATTCGCTTAGCGGCAACGAGTGGAAAAAGACATTGGGACATAACAACCTTACCCTTGTCGGCATTACCGATGCTGATTATACTCTCAATCCTAATGTAGTAGCAGCTGACGGTACTGCAAACAAGGACCGTGTTCGTAATATTAAGATTGCGCTTGAAGGCAAGGATTTTGTTTACAGTATTGATAACAAAGTTATCCTTGATACAACGCAACAAATGTATCAATTATCGGCTTCTAACGGTGCAGCAAAAGAAGATGGCAAAGTTTCGCTCAGCAACGGCAGAACAACTACCGGAAGCATCGAAAATACTGCATATTCAAAGGATACATATTTAACTAAATTTGAAACTGCCGGTGTATCTACTGCAGGTAATGCTATAGGTTTTGGCGTTTACAAGCGTGATATGGAAATTTATAGAGTTTTGATTACTCTTGGCGGTATTTCTTCGGCTGATGATATGCCTATGGCAACCGAGATAACCTTTGAAACAATGACAGCTGACGCTGCAGTGTTCAGAGTAACTCCCAACGAAGAAGTTGAATTGGCAAACTATCTCTATGTATTTGAAGGCGGTTCTGAATTGGGTAGCGCTGTTTCGTTCAATTTCAGCGATAACAACGTTTCTTCAAACGAGGTAGGCGCAACGGTTATAGGTTCAACATTTAAAGCTACCAAGCAGGGCGTTTACATCGTTTCTGCCACTTCCGGTAGCAAGAAAATGGATATTAGGATTATTGTTAGTCCTGATGCCAACCAACAGCTTTATGAGGTAATAGACCGTGTTCCTGCAGTTCCTATGTATGAGGACACAAAGATAGATCTCAGCGAGTTTGTTTTAGAGTTTAAAAACGGCTTGTACTATTATGGTAGCGATGTTACTTGGACAATTGCCGAAATTAACAAAGATGATTCCGGTATTATTTTAAGTGATACAACTAAAACCTTATCGGCTATTCAGCAGGGTGTTTACGCAGTTACGGCAACGGCTGTAACCGATGGCGGAACATACTCAAGAAATATATACTTTATAGCCAATGAAGAAGGCGACAACGATTTCTATTTAGTAGAGTTGAATTTGGCTGCCGGTGATTATGTATCAGATGAATGGATGTGGCTCGAAAGTGCTGAGGGCGCATATACCGATGCACAAAAATACACTGTAAAAGAAGGTCCTCGCTCGATAGTAAAGGCAAACGGTGTTTGCGTTCCCTCGGGCAAAGGCGGTGACTTGTTAATCTATAAAAATCCGATGCTTATGGATTTTGCGGATTATACAATAGAGGCACAGGTTGTTACAAAATCCACCTTTAAGGCGGTTGGCTCTCAGTTCGGTTTTGTTGGTCGTATAAATGCCGACTTTGATGCCGCTATAGACAGCAACACTCCTTTTGCTACAAGAGCTGATGGTTCAGCCCCTGCAGTTGGTGTTGTTTCTCAGGCATACGGCAGCCCGATGATACAGGTGTTCAATAAGAGCTTCTGTGGTGCATCCACAAATGTGTGGGAAAAATTCGGTTATAATACCGTATCAGATATTGCATTATTGGCTCCTTCTACCGCAGAAAGAAGTTATGTACTTTACGGTAAAACATCAGATGTAACCCTTAAATTTGACGGCGAAAACATAGTATATTCAATTAACTCAAATGTTATTTTAGATAACTTTGCCGATTCTGTTAATGTAACGGTTTCCGAGGTTAATGCGGAAAATGCAGGCCAAGATATGAAAGCCACATCCGATACCGATACCGATAAGTTCAGTTCATTCGGTGTTATCTCGGGTGAAACCTTCAGGGAAATGTTTAAACAATCAGGCACTACTGGTGCGGGAACCATCGGTCTTTATAATACAAACGTTGCCGATGACGGTGTTTCAACAAAGACTTTAAAGGTTAAAATCAACAATCCTGTATTCCCCGAGGCAGAAGAGTATAATCCCTATGTGGTTAAATCAAATTCTCCGACACTTCCGTTAACTGCAGGTACTAAGGTTTCCACATCAGACTTTATGGTGCAGTTGGGCACATTTGCTTACGATGCAACAGCAGTAACATTTAGCGAGGTTACTCCTGTACAAAATGGCGCAGTGGCAGATGGCGTTAAGATTGAAAACGGCGAAATCAAAGCATATGAGCGCGGCGTTTACTCGGTTGTAGCTACTGCAAACGATGATACAACCCGTTCACAAAAGATTTATATTGTTGTTAAAAATCCCGAAGAAGACGAGTATGTGCTTTACGAAAATGATTTCCGTAACGAAGATGCTGATGTATCCGATTGGAAAACAACGGTAGTATATGACGGTAAAGAGTATACCGGTATGACCTTCAGCGGAAACTATTATGATAAGGTTTCTCTACTCTATCCTCCGGATAAGCAGACAACAAATATTACAGGTTTTGTTTCGTTTGATGCAGCTACCCTTTTCGAAGCTATCAGAAATGGTGCTGATAAGGGCAGAACAATATACACTGTTTACACACTTCTTGACAACGATGTTATTAATAGCTTATCCGATTATACCGTTACAGCAGGTTTGGCTTCATATACTGCCAACCGCGGTGCAGAAGGTGTAGTAGGCCGTGTAACGAACACCGTTGACGGTAAGTTTGTACCGGGTTCATCTGTTGCAAAGGGTTATGCCTCGGCATATGATGGTAACTATGCATTTACTTCCAGTGATGGTACAACATTGCCGGGCGGAAATGCTTTCTATACATCAAACAATGTTTATGCAGCACTTGAAAAGGGCGCTGTAAACGATTATTACTTTACTTCTACCAAAGGTTTCGGTCGTGAGTTTGCTTACCGTGTTTATGAAGTAGAATATAGTGGAAATAACAGTTATCTCCATACACCGTACGGTGAAAAGACAGCAAACAGTACCGCAACAGCCGTAGGTACAGTTGGTGTTGCATCGTATACAGTTGAAGCTAATGACAGCTGTAAATATATACCAACATCAATTATCCGTGATTTCAAGGTATCGCTTAAGCACCTTGATTTGAGCAATTTAAAGACAACGGATATTGACCATACTCCTGCTGCCACACCGGTACTTGAAGGATATAAAGACACAGGCAACTATAAATTCACTCTTAGTAAGGACGGATATATCAATTCGTATTCAAGAGTTGATGATACCAAGCCCTATTCACGAAAAGTAGTTATTCCTAATATTGTCGATGGTGTCAGCACTTCGTGGGTTACTACTAATATATGGTTTGGCAATGCCACATCAAATACAATAGCCGAAGTTGTTGTTTCAGAGGGCATTACCGGTATATCAGATAACGCATTCCGCAGTAATTACTATTTAGAAAAGATTACATTCCCAAGCACTTTCGAAAGTGTTGGTGAATGGGCATTCTATGATTCCGGCATTACCGAGCTTAGATTCCCCACATCAATGCTTACTATCGGAGCTAATGCATTTACCAACTCTTACAGTTTGCATACATTGACATTTGGTAGCTCTGAGAGTGAATCTGAAAACATTATGTTTAGTAAGCTTAACTCAATCGGCGAAAATGCGTTCCAGAACAACTTGTCATTAAGGAAGGTTGTTCTTCCGATGAATACCAAGAGCATTGGTGAAAATGCATTTGACGGTTGTACATATCTTAGCGAAATTTACATTTATAACTTTGCTACGATAATCGGCACAAAAGCAATCCCGAGAAAAACAACCATCTACGGTGCAACCGGTTCAACAGCTGAAGCATATGCAAAAGCAAACGGCAACACATTTGTAGCTATTGACGATAAGATTCAAGACATCAAGGATGAGTTTGCTGATTATCTTGACCAAGCCGAAAAGGAAACTGCGATTAAAATCGAAACAATCGATACAAACGCTACATTCTTGTTCTTTAAAGCCGCAAACGGCGAAACAGGTGGCGAAGCAGGCCTTATCGCCGATAACGAAAAAGCCGGTAAATATGTATTCCCGACCAAGGGTACATACACAAGTGAGGCATCAGGCGAAACATACACTGACTTTGATGTAACATACATAAAGGCAAATGCGTTTAAGGAATGTGAGGACAAAGATAGAATTTATAATGTTGTATTGCCTGAAGGATATACCGAAATCCAGTCTTCTGCGTTCTCAGGATGTACCGAGCTTAGATATATCACATTCCCGCAAACACTTAACTTTATCGGAGATTTCTCGTTTGAGACTAATACATGGCTCACAACGATTTCAATCCCCAAAAATGTTGGTGAAATAGGAAAGGGTGCATTCCGTAGTTCAGGTCGTCTTGAAACTGTTACATTCGAAGAAGGTGCAACCTGCTATAAGATTGGTGAAAGTGCATTCCAAGGAACAGCTTTAAAGACAGTTACCTTGCCGATATTCGTAAGAACTATTGGACCTAAGGCGTTTGCCGATACAATGCTTACCGATGTTTACATTCTCAATCCTGTAGCTGAAATCGGCGATAAAGCATTCCCGAAGGGTACGATTATTCACGGCGTTGCAGGTTCAACTGCTGAGGAATATGCCGAAGCAAACAACTATACATTTGTTGCTGATGTGGAAGATAAATGGGAAGAGACAGTTAACAAGGTTAACACAAGCGGTAAATTTACTTATAGTATATTAGAAAACGGTTTATATGCAGCTTCTGCTTATTCTGCAGGCGGCAGCATCGTAATACCGAGCACAATCGACTATAAAGCCGAAGACGGAACAGTTACTAAGGGTGCGGTTGTTTCTGCAATCGATGTAGCAATGTTTAAAAACATAAACCATCGCTTCCAGGTAAGCAGCTTGATACTCCCCGAAGGTTTCCTTATTGTTGGTGACTCAAGCTTCCTTCGTTGTGCAAACCTTGTTAAGGTAGAACTTCCTGATTCACTTCAGAGAATTGAGAACTATGCATTTGCCACAACCGATATTTACGGCACACTTGAAATAGGTATCAATTGTACATATATCGGTGTCAGTGCATTCCAGAACAATAAACACTTAGAGGCAGTTTATATTTACAATCCTAATTGTGAAATTGCTGATGATGCATTTACAAATACTACTGTTGTAATCCACGGTGTAAAGGGTTCAACAGCCGAAAAATTTGCAAGCAAATATAAACTTGAGTTCGTTGAAATCGAAGAGGTTAGCCGCCCTGAAATTAAGGATATTGAGGATAACGGCAACTATATCTTAACAGGCGACAACGGCACATCAACCGTTATCGGTTATAACCGCAAGGATGAGAGTAAGCCGTATTCTGAAAAGGTTGTATTCCCTGCAACAATCAACGGCGCTAGTATGACTACAATTCAAGGCAGTCTATTCAGTTCGAAACCGTATACAGCTTCGATTGTTGCTGCCGTAATTGAAGACGGTTATACAACTATAGGGGACAGTGCGTTTGATAATGCTGTGCGTTTGACATATGTACAGCTTCCGTCAACACTTACAACTATCGGTAATTCCGCATTTGCCAATACTGCATTGACCGGCGACCTTGTAATACCTGAGTCTGTTACTAAGATTGGCGGTAGTGCATTTACAGGATGTACAAATCTTACTTCTGTAACCATTACCAATCCCACAGTAGAAATTGGACCTAATGCATTTGCTGAGATGGGCAAGGGCTTTACAATCCGTGGTCTAACAGGTTCTACTGCTGAAGAGTACTATAAACAAAACAAGAGCTCGGGCATTAAGTTTGAAGCTATTGGTGAGTATGTTCCATCAGATTCACCTAATGGAGATGGTTCTAACGGTAACAATGGCAGTGGTAACGGCAATGGCAATACTCAGCAAAACCAAGGCGATGTAAACGATACAAACAACATTACAATGTTGGGTATTCAGGTTGATGACTTAACACTTATTATCATAATCGCTATTGCTGCGTTGATGTTTGTATTGCTCATTGCAGGCATTGTAATCATAGTGGTTGTTGTTGCGCTCAGTGATGTCGACGATGACGATGATGACGGTGAC
>JAZUSW010000032.1:0-3496 GCA_045606925.1 Acutalibacteraceae bacterium
ATTGTCATTAAGGTCTAATGCAACGTTTGTGAAGATGGTGTTTTTCTTGGTGGATTCAAGCGCATTGAAGTTTGAGTGAGCGTTGGTGCCGGGTGCTACTCCGAAGAAACCGTTTTCGGGGTTAATAGCATAGAGGCGGCCATCTTCGCCTATTCTCATCCAGGCGATATCATCACCTACAGTCCAAACCTTATAGCCCTTTTCTTTTAGATACTCGGGCGGAATAAGCATTGCAAGGTTGGTCTTACCGCAAGCAGACGGGAAAGCTGCAGCAATGTACTTAACTTCACCCTTCGGATTTTCAAGGCCCAAAATGAGCATATGCTCAGCCATCCAGCCCTCTTTCCAACCCTGGAAGGAAGCAATACGAAGAGCAAAGCACTTTTTACCGAGAAGAACGTTACCGCCGTAACCTGAGTTTACCGAAATAATGGTGTTATCCTCGGGGAAGTGACAAATATATCTCTTTTCGGGGTCTACATCACAGCGTGAGTGTAAGCCGCGTACCCAGTCGTTACTATCGCCGAGAACTTCGAGTACCTTGGTGCCAACGCGGGTCATAATAAGCATATTGAGTACAACGTAAACCGAATCAGTAATTTCGATACCGATTTTTGCAAGCGGTGAACCAATCGGACCCATAGAATAAGGGATAACATACATTGTACGGCCTTTATAACTATCCTTTGCGATTGCATAAAGCTTTTCGTACATTTCTTTGGGGTCACACCAGTTGTTTGTAGGACCTGCCATCTCTTTTGTAGATGTGCAAATAAAGGTACGGTCTTCTACACGCGCAACATCGTTAGGATTGGTGCGGTGGAGATAACAACCGGGCAATTTTTCTTCATTGAGTTTAAAAAGTTCGCCTGTTTTAACTGCTTCTTCGCGCAAAACTTCTCTTTGCTCGTCGCTGCCGTCAATCCAAACTACTTTTTCGGGCTTTAAAAGTTCTTGCATTTCTTCAAGCCACTTTAATACGGTTTTGTTGTTTGTCATTTTAGTTTCTCTCCTAAAAAATATTTGAAATACAAATTTCTCCGTATATATTATAACCGAACTGTTTTTATAAATCAATACTAAATAATGCCCCTTATCAAAAATTTAACAATTTTACAAATTTAAGGAAGTTTAGCGTTTTTAATTATACATTATACATAGATATTCGGCATATAAAACAATTTTTGTGTTGTTGTTACAATAAAAACGGGAAGCAATACTTCCCGTTTTTATCTAAAATATCAATTCTACAAACAGCACCGCCGCACAGGACAACACCGCCACAATCGGCAGTTTTGCGCCAAAGAAAGCCGCGGCCGCGCCTATTACCAATGCTGCCGCACCCGCGTAAACGCTGCCCGTGGCATCAATAATAGCAGGAAATGTCATAACAGCCAGTGTTACATACGGCACATAATAAAGGAATGATTTTACCGTTTTATTTTTTATTTCCTTTCGGATAAGTGTTAGCGGCAAAACACGGATAAGATATGTAACCACCGCCATAATGATTATATATATGTATATGTTACCTCTCATCTACGGCATCCTCCCTTGGAAAAATCACAGCCGCCGCAAGAGATATTGCCACCGTTAAAATTATTATGCGCACACCCTCGGGCACACCCGATATTACGGGCGCCTTTGCAAAAATAAAGCTTGCCGCCATAGATATAACTATCAGCACCGCTATTACTTTGTTTTTTCTTGCAGGCGGTATAATGATGGCTAAAAACATACCGTAAAGACCAACGCTTAATGCCTTTACCAGTACTGTGGGCAATATATTGCCCATAACAACACCAAGATATGTGCCAAGCGCCCAACACGGTATAGATACCGTCATCGCGCCATAGGTATACCACGGGTCGAGTTTGCCCGCTACCGCCATTGATATACCGAAAATTTCATCGGTGACATCAAAGCCCAGAATAAACCGGTGGGCGAGTCCCGTTTTGCTGTCAAGCTTTTGGCTTAACGCACAGGACATCAGTAAATATCTGGCGTTTGCAATAAACTGCATTATTGCCATTTCAATATAACTTGCCGATGCCGCCACCAAGGTAAACCCCGCATAAGCGCCTGCCGATGCGTTGGTAAGCAAGGCGGTTAATGCGGCTTGAAAGCCCGTAAATCCCGCAACCTTAGCAGTAATGCCAAGCGCAAAGGAAACGGCAAAATATCCGAGTGCTATTGGTATTCCGTCACGAAGACCTACGGCATACCACTTTTTGTGTGACATTTTTATCCCCGCCTTTCCTAATTTTCAAAGTAGATTATAGCACAAAAGCCGCACCGATTCAACGATTTTAAAAAAACAGCAAATAAGTATTGCATTTATTTTATTCTTGTGTTAAAATAACTACTCGTAAGAAGTAAATATTCGGGGCATTAGCGCAGTTGGTAGCGCATCACACTGGCAGTGTGGGGGTCAGGGGTTCGAATCCCCTATGCTCCACCAAAACGAAAATCCTGTCGATTATTGTCGGTAGGATTTTCGTTTTGTATTTTTCACTATTCATTATTCAATATTCATCATTCATTCGATAGGATTTTCAATGAATATTGAATGATGAAATCGCTTCGCTGATGAATAATGAATAATTGTGGTGTCGGCTTTGCCGACAAATTATTAAAATATGTAGTGGTTCTAACACATAGGTCAAAAATTCAAAAGGGCTTCGAATTTGTGCAACCCTTTCAAAATGAAAATCCTGTCGATTATTGTCGGCAGGATTTTTGTTTTGTATTATTCATTTTTTCATTATTCAATATTCATCATTCATTAAAACGGATTTTCGTAATGAATAACGAAGTCGCTTACGCTGATAAATAATTGTGGTGTCGGCTTTGCCGACAAATTATTAAAATATGTAGTGGTTCTAACACATAGGTCAAAAAATCAAAGGGGTTCGGATTTGTGCAACCCTTCAATATTACCTTTATATTTCATTATTTGATTGAAATTTGTATAACTGTGTGATACAATTACGGTTGCAAGATACTTTTTGTAAGGAGATTAAAAAATGAAAACGGTATGGATATTTGGTGATTCTATCTCGGCGGAAGTTCCCAAAGACGCCGAATCCAATCAACAAGGATGGTCTTTCTTCTTAAAAGAACATTTAAACGACCAAATTGAATATAAAAATGTGGCAATAGCCGGCAGCACACTTAAAACATTTTATAATTGTGAGGATTACAGAAAAGGTAAGGTTCATAAAAACATAAAGGAAGACAGCCGTTGGTATGAAATTCTCTCACAAGTGAAGGCGGGAGACCTTTTTATTTTGTTTGTCGGCGGTGCCAATGACCACGGACAAATTGGGGAAGATGCGTATTACCCTTGCCCTGACGGCGACTATATAATTGATGATTATTTTGAGTTTTTTAAAAACGAATATGTGTATATGTATGTCGGCGAGGGCTACGGTACCCACCGTTATTATACCGCTCGTTCTTCGGTTGAAGATTTTATAAAACTGTTAGGCGAGAT
>JAZUSW010000033.1:0-9495 GCA_045606925.1 Acutalibacteraceae bacterium
GGCACTGGTTAAATAATAATCCGGCAATTTTGATTCGTACTTCAGAGTCCAATCCGCACCGTCTAATCCTTTTATTGTAGCGGTTCCGGCTTTTATTGTTTTCATAATTTTAATTTCACATCGACAAAAAGAATGAACTTCCGGTTCGATTTCGGGTTTTTCTTCGATTTGCCATATTTTACCGTGCATAGTTCTGCATATTGGGCATGTTTTTAAATCCAAAATTGCTATCCAGTTTTTATAATTTTTGCTCTCACTAAATTCTGGTTTCCAATCAAAACCGTTAATAATTTGTAGCAATAAATATAAAAAGATATCCATCTTATCACCTCCGTTTCAACATATATTATATCGAAACGAAAAGCGACATTCACCGACATCTTTTTAAAAAAATCTAAACGAATGGTAGAATTGGAGTTTTGCGTGGTTACTCTGTGGCACTTGTTTTTTGACCTATGGGTTCGAACCACTGCATATTATTTATAATTTGTCGGCAAAGCCGACACCGCAATTATTCATTATTCATCAGCGAAGCGACTTCATTATTCATTACGAAAATCCGTTTTAATGAATGATGAATATTGAATAATGAATAGTGAATAATACAAAACAAAAATCCCATCAACAAAAGTCGACAGGAATTTCGTTTTGTGATTGGCGACCGAAATAGATGACATTACTTTTTGCTTTCAAATTCAATCGTTTTCTTTGCGCTGTCAAGGGTTGCAATAATCATAGCACCGCAAGCACCGAGTGTTGGAGATAAGCCGTTGGGAAATCCACCGATAAATTCAACAAGCATCATAACTGTTCCAAGCAATCCGCCTACCAAGAAAAAGTAGTAGAAAAAAGACATCACCTTGGGCGAAGCATTTATATGTACCACTTTATACATCAAACGAACAAAGCCATATACAACCAAGGGGATAATGAGAGAAAGGATAAGAACCATCAACTTGTCTTCTCTGTTACCGAATATCAATGCTAATATCCAAGACACAAGTAAAACGGCAGCATAAATAATCAATATCAGATTTTTCTTTTGAATAATTTTGTTTATCATGCGGTCTCTCCTTAAAGTTTTTGAAAATTATTTGTTGAGATTATTATAATTATTATAACATAAAACCTTTTACTTTTCAACATTTACAATAAAAAATGCGTTTTGCCACCGCAAAACGCTACCGAACTTCTTACCTCTTACCTTTTACCTATTACTTCCCAAAAAATCCTGCCATTTTAGGTAAGAGTGAAGAGGTAAGAGGTAAAAAGTAAAAATCCCGCACTTGCGTGCAGGATTTTTTGTGATTGGCGACCGAAATAGATGACATATTAATCATCAAGCAATTCTTTTAACATTCGTTCTTTATTGAACAAAAAGCCCTTCGTGATTTGATAGCTTAATGTGTTTTCATAATCACAAGGCAAGATTTTACCATTTTCAAAGGATAATATTTGCGAATTGGGACAACCAAGCAAAATCGGAGAATGCGTTGCGATAATAAATTGTGCTCCTTTTTGGGACATATCGTAAATGTGTTTCAGTAATGTTAGCTGACGCTGGGGAGAAAGCGCGGCTTCGGGCTCATCCATTAAATAAAGTCCGGGTTTATCGTATGCCAAAAAACGCAGATTGCCTTCGCCATGCGAATTAGCGTGATAATTGTCACCCATATAGTTAAACATCGATGCAGTTGCCACATTAAAAAACGTTTCGGCTCTGAAAAAGTATCCAAATTTGGGGAGTTGCCACCCCTTTACTAAAGTAATCGATTCACTTAAAGGCGAGATATCATAATACGTGCTGAAATTATAATTTCGAGTCCCGCCCTCAGAATTATAGCCGAATTCTACAGCCATAGCTTCGAGTAATGTCGACTTACCCGAGCCGTTTTCACCAACAAAAAATGTAATTGTTTTGTCAAACTGTAATTCTGTGATGCTTTTTATGGCAGCAATATTATGAACATAAGAGCTTTTAGGAAGAGTTTCCCAATTTATTCGCAGACCCTTGATATAAAGATCATTCATAATTCCACTACCTTTCATCATTTTCGTCTGCTGTCAAGCCACCTATAATAATCCTCTAACAGCTTTTTGTCTTTTTCAAAATCAAGCATTTCAATATTTTTATCATTTATCTCATACGCCTTTGCTAATGACTTACCTGCTTTCCACGAGCAATTATATGCATAACTTTTCACTTTGTTCCACATTTCGTCAGATGCGGTAATAGCTTTAATTATCATTTATTCTCCTTTGCGGTGTTGATAGAAGCGATAAGAATTCGCTTTATTTCCAAACAATCGTCAAGTAAAGAAGTGCTCATTTTATCGTCTATGCATTCTGACATATAAAGAAGTTTTATCCAATATTCAGTTTCGGCAGTTTCCTTTAAGGCTATGTGCATTTTAGAAATAAAATCAGCTTTACTTTGACCGTAGTTTGCTTCGTTGATATTTGCACCGATACTTGTACCACTACGAACTATTTGTTTTGAAATTACGGTTTCTTTTTTATTTTTAATTAAATGCTGATGCAGTTTTACTATTCTTGCTGCAAAAGCAATAGATTTATCTATCAGTAAATTTTCTTTCATTTAAAACACCGCCTTTTCCTATATTATAGCAAAAACTATAACATAAATCAATTATTCATTATTCATCAGCGTAAGCGGATTTCATCATTCATTATTCATTACGAAAATCCGTTTTAATGAATGATGAATATTGAATAATGAATAGAGAATAATACAAAACGAAAATCCTGCCGACAATAATCGACAGGATTTTCGTTTTGGCTGGGGAATAGGGATTCGAACCCCAACAAACAGAGTCAGAGTCTGTCGTGCTACCGTTACACAATTCCCCAATAGGAACATCAATAATTATACCGCATTTTTTTAAAAAGTCAATATTTAATTTTAAAATTAAAAAATGGCTAAATTATTGGTAAATTCACTTGATTTATGGCACATATTGGTATAAAATAATAGTGTAAAAATTTTTAGGAGGATGTAAAAATGTTAGTTTCCGCAAAAGAAATGCTTAACAAAGCAAAGATGGGAAAATATGCAGTTGGTCAGTTCAATATCAACAATCTTGAATGGACCAAAGCTATCTTACTCACAGCACAAGAACTTAATTCACCTGTAATTCTCGGTGTATCTGAGGGCGCAGGTAAGTATATGTGCGGCTACAAAACTGTTGTAGGTATGGTTAACGGTATGCTCGAAGAGCTTGGCATCACAGTTCCCGTTGCTCTCCACCTTGACCACGGCTCATACGAAGGCGCAAAGGCCTGTATTGAAGCAGGTTTTTCTTCTGTAATGTTTGACGGTTCACACTACCCGATTGAAGAAAATATTGCAAAAACTAAGGAACTCGTTGGTATTTGTAATGATTTAGGTCTTTCTCTTGAAGCCGAAGTTGGTTCTATCGGCGGCGAGGAAGATGGCGTTATCGGTGCAGGTGAGGTTGCTGACCCGAATGAATGCAAACAAATTGCCGACCTTGGTGTTACAATGTTAGCCGCCGGTATTGGTAATATCCACGGTAAATATCCTGAAAATTGGGCAGGTTTAAGCTTTGATACACTTGATGATATTCAAAAGCTTACAGGCACTATGCCGCTCGTTCTCCACGGCGGTACAGGTATCCCTGCCGATATGATTAAAAAGGCAATTTCTCTCGGCGTTTCTAAAATCAATGTAAATACCGAATGTCAGTTGGCTTTTGCAGCCGCTACCCGCGAATATGTAGAGGCAGGTAAGGATTTAACCGGTAAGGGCTTTGACCCAAGAAAACTCTTGGCTCCCGGCTTTGAGGCAATCAAGGCAACGGTTAAAGAAAAGATGGAGCTCTTCGGTTCTGTTGGCAAGGCATAAAAATAAAACAAAAACTCAAGTTGATAAGAGTTGCTCTCTAAAGGACAGTAAAAAGCCCCCCTTGTGTAAAGGGGGGGCTGGATTTTTGCCACCTCTCTTTGCACAAGGGAGGTTTTTTCTATTTGTCTTACATTATAACAAGCAGGGAAATGTATATCTAGTTCCATTCTTTAGGAGAACCTGAAACCCTATGAAATTATTTTTTAAAATCTTTACTCCAATATTCTCTTAATAATCGTTGA
The DNA here is from genome assembly GCA_045606925.1 of Acutalibacteraceae bacterium. GTDB lineage: Bacteria > Bacillota > Clostridia > Oscillospirales > Acutalibacteraceae > SIG565. Next base: position 4,129 of record JAZUSW010000033.1, read on the forward strand.
ATTTTTCGATTATAAGGTATTCGGTTAGATGTAAAAAACGCTTTTTTGCCATAAGAATCACCAAATACCAGATAATACCTAATGTCAGACGGTACACTTTGTCTTTCTATTTTCCAAATAGTATCCCAATTAAGTTTTTGAAAAAAGCCGAAAAGGAAATGTATGGTAAGACATTCTTTATCAAATTCAATGTATACCGGTCTAAACAAAAGAGAAACAAATAGAATTAACAAAACAACAAATGCATACAGCATATTCCCTGCAGTATCTTTTTCTATTAAAAAGCTTACTACACATCCGGCAGCCGCAATAGCCCAAATTGACATACAAAATATCCAATGTATATTGTAAACTTTTTTATTCATAATCTCACCGCCTATGATGAATTGTACTAAACACGTTGAGATAGTTCAAGAGTTGGTAAGTATCATTAACAGTACCATGCCTCGGAACTGCCGTTTTTCTATTTATCGGTAAATTTTTTTATCGCATCTAATGTTTCGGGGCTTACTATATGCTCTATTTTACAGGCATCCTGAGCGGCGGTTTGCTCACTTACACCTATTTTCATTAAAAAGGATGTTAATATATTATGGCGCTCAAAAACGCTTTGAGCAGTTGTGATGCCAAGCTCGGTAAGCGTTAATGTACCGTCCGCCGCCATTGTTAAATATCCGCCCTTCTTTAAAAGGCCTACCGCGCGGCTGACACTGGGTTTTGAATAACCCATATATTCGGCAACATCAATGCTTCGGACATTGCCGTTTTTAACCGTTAAAATATATATTGTTTCGAGATACATTTCTGCGGATTCCTGTAAACGCATAGTGAATCCCTCCTTAGCATATATATTTTAACACAAAACATAAATTTTTGCAATAGAGACAGGGACCTATATTTTTTTGCAAATTTTTACAAATAGTTATTGACAAACCGTAAACAAAGTAGTAATATAAGGATGGTTAGTTGCGGCTAACCGATTTTTACGCGGCGTGAGTTAGCCGCCGCTAATTATCACTTTATCGGCAAGGAGGATGGGTATGACTTTGAAACAAGCCGTAGAAGGCACTGAGTATATAATTAAAGAAATTATTACTGAGGATGAAGAGCTGGACGCTTTTTTATTTTCACTGGGTTGTTACAGTGATGAGCCCATAACCGTTATTTCCCAGTTGAAAGGCGGATGCATTGTGTCGGTAAAGGATAGTAGATACAATTTTGATAATCAGTTGGCAGAAGCAATTGTTCTTTATGAATAATGGTTTCTCGGCGGTCAGCTGATTAATTTTTCAGTTTCGAGTTAGCATATGCTAACTAAGATTTAAGGAGGAAATTAAATGAAAATTGCCTTAGCGGGTAATCCAAACAGCGGTAAAACAACAATGTTCAACGCCTTAACAGGAAGCAACGAAAAGGTAGGTAACTGGGCGGGCGTTACGGTTGATAAAAAAGAGCATCCGATACGCCGTGCGTATTATGATACGGCTGAGGAGTTAATAGCGGTTGATTTACCGGGCGCATATTCGATGTCGCCGTTTACAAGTGAGGAGAGCATCACAAGTTCTTATGTAAAACGCGAAAATCCCGATGTTATCATAAATATCGTTGATGCTACAAATTTAAGCCGCAGTCTTTTCTTCACAACACAACTTTTAGAACTGGGCATTCCCGTTGTTGTAGCGCTCAATAAGAGTGATATAAACAAGAAAAAGGAAACTAAAATTGATGCTGAATTACTTTCACAAAAATTAGGTTGCCCGGTAATCAATACCGTTTCCCCTTCGGCAGACGGTTTGAAGGCGGTAATCAAAGCCGCATTATCGGTAGCCGATAAAAAACAGTCGGCGCCCTATAACCAAGCGGATATAGATTTAACCGATAAGAAAGCAGTAGAAGCAGAAGACCGTAAACGCTTCCAATTTGTAAACAAAATTGTATCGGCGGTTGAAAGCCGTAAGGTATTAACGAAAGACAAAAATTTCGGTGACAAAATAGATGTCGTTCTCACAAACAAGTGGCTTGGTATTCCTATCTTTGCCGTTGTTATGTTTCTTGTATTTCAAATTTCGCAGGTATGGGTGGGTCAGCCCATAGCAGATGTGTTTGTATATTGGCTTGAGGCATTTAAAGGTTGGGTAGGCACTTTGCTTGAGAATGCAAATCCGCTGCTGTCTGCATTACTTGTTGACGGTATAATCGGCGGCGTTATTGCTGTTATTGGATTCTTACCGCTTGTTATGGTAATGTATTTTCTTATTGCAATACTGGAAGACTGTGGGTATATGTCACGCGTGGCGGTAGTGCTCGACCCGATTTTCAAAAAGGTAGGATTGTCGGGAAAATCGGTTATTCCGTTTGTAATCACCATCGGTTGTGCCGTTCCCGGTATTATGGCAAGTCGCACCATCCGCAACGAGCGTGAGCGTAGGGCGGCCGCTTTACTTGCTCCCTTTATGCCGTGTGGCGCTAAAATACCCGTAATATCTCTTTTTGCAGGCGCCTTTTTTGATAATGCGGGTTGGGTAAGCACGGTTATGTACCTATCGGGTATTATACTTATTTTTATTGGCGCTTTACTTATTAATAAAATTACGGGCTACAAGGCAAGAAAATCATTCTTTATTATTGAGCTGCCTGAATATAAGGTTCCGTCATTATGGGGCGCTTTTAAGTCTATGTGTTCACGCGGTGTCGCCTATATAATAAAAGCCGCTACAATTATTTTGCTTTGCAATACCGCCGTTCAAATTATGCAGACATTTAACTGGAAATTTGCGGTGGCAGAGAGCGCCGATACATCGATTTTAGCATCAGTCGCGGGTCCGTTTGCTTATCTTTTGGTACCGATTGTAGGTGTTCTTTCCTGGCAGTTGGCTGCAGCGGCCGTTACGGGATTTATCGCAAAAGAAAATGTTGTGGGCACATTGGCGGTATGCTTTGTGGGGCTCGAAAATCTTATTGATACCGAATCATTAGAACTTATGTCGGGCGCAGGTGCCCAAGCGGCAGGTGTTATGGCTATCACCAAAACAGCCGCACTCGCGTACCTTATGTTTAACCTTTACACACCGCCTTGCTTTGCGGCTATCGGTGCTATGAATGCCGAAATGAAGAGCGCAAAATGGCTTTGGGGCGGAATAGGTTTACAATTCGGTATCGGATATACTGTATCGTATTTTATATATACAACAGGCACTTTGATTATAGCGCCACACACACTTAATATAGGCGCCGCCGTGGCAGGATTTATAGCCGTATCGGTATTTGCCGCAGTGCTTATTTACCTTTGTGTGTCAGCCGATAAAAAGTTAAAGCAAGAATATGCTTTAAAGGATAAAAAGGCAAATAATCGCGAAGCAGTATTAAAAAAATAATTTATTGGAGGTGGCAATAATGGAAAATGTTATAATTATTGCCGTTTTGGTAGTAATAATAGGACTTGCCGCTGCCTATTTATATAAGGCAAAAAAGCGCGGCGATAAATGCATAGGTTGTCCGTATGCTAAAAATTGCAAGGGCGGATGCCATAAAGATTAACAAAAACTCCCTTCGGGGAGTTTTTTCTCTTTACATGGGATAAAAAAATATATATAATAAACACATCAGGAGATGATAGCTTTGAAATATCTTGTAATACTTTGCGATGGTATGGCGGATACCGCCGATGAAAATTTTTTAAACGGTAAAACCCCTATGGAGTTGGCCGATAAGCCAAATATGGACAAACTCTGCAAAGCATCAAAAATCGGTCTTTGTAAAACCGTTGCCGATGGCTTAAAACCCGGCAGTGATGTTGCAAACCTTACGGTTATGGGATATGACCCTGCCGTTTGTTACACAGGTCGCTCACCCTTGGAGGCGGCAAGTATCGGCGTGGAGCTTAAAAGCAACGATGTTGCATTAAGGTGTAATATAGTTACACTTTCCAATGAAGAAAAATACGAAGACAAAACGATGGTTGATTATTGCGCGGGTGATATTTCTACCGAAGAAGCGCGTGAGATTATAAAGACCATTGATGAGCAACTCGGCAAGGATATTTATAAATTTTATGCGGGAGTGGCGTACAGACATTGTCTTATAGTTGATGGCGGTACAACCCTTCTTGGTAATATGACACCGCCGCACGATATCAGCGGTCAGGTTGTAGGACCTTATTTAAGCACCGCCGAAACGGCAAAACCGTTAATTGAACTTATGAAAAAGAGCTACGATATATTAAAAGACCACCCTGTAAATAAGGCGCGTGTTGAAAGGGGAGAACGCCCCGCCAACTCAATATGGCTCTGGGGAGAAGGCAAACGCCCCGCTTTGCAAAACTTTAAAGAGAAAAACGGTGTTTCGGGCTGTGTTATTTCGGCGGTAGACCTACTCAAAGGTATTGGTATATGCGCCGATATGGAAGTGCCGTTTGTAGAAGGCGCAACAGGATACATAGATACAAACTTTGCGGGTAAAACCGAGGCGGCTAAAAAAGCGTTTTTGGGTGGTACCGATTTAGTGTATCTGCACTTTGAGGCGCCCGATGAGTGCGGTCACCGTGGCGAAGCCGAAAATAAGGTTAAAGCCATAGAGATGATTGATAGCATTGTTGTAGGCGATATGGTGACATTTTTGGAAGGATTGGGTGAGGATTTCCGCATACTTATTATGCCCGACCATCCAACACCCCTTAACACAAAAACCCATTCCAGCGTACCCGTGCCGTTTATGCTGTACGATAGTGCAAAATGTGCTGACGGCGCCGCTATATTTACCGAAAAAACCGCGGCTGACAGCGGCGTATTTGTAGAGCACGGACCGAATATTATGAAGATGCTGATAGAAGGTTAGCTATGACTAAATTTGATAAGGTCGAACTTGAAAAAGAGAAAATCCGTAAGCATTTTAAAAAACAGCGCCGAAAAGTAACCCTTATTTTTTGGAGTTGCGATATTGCGGCAGTAATAGCAGCGTATTTTCTGACAAAACTGTTTTTCAATCAAAACCATTTGGTTGCATTTATCGTTTCGCTTTTCTTTATAGTCGTGTTCCCGATAACGCAGTATTCAAAAAAGCAAAAGGAATTAGCAAAGGCAGAACGACAGCAAATAAAATTTACTGAACAAGATATATAAAAAACCGTTCGAGAGAACGGTTTTTTTATTTTGTATAACGAAAACCACTTGAAAAGTCGCGTGGTTCAATAGAGGTTAACCGATGAGGGAAGCAGCAACAAAATATATAAAGGCAAAAACCGATAATTTAAAAAAAGCCTTCCCCAGCGGGGAAGGGGGACCAACCGTGAGGTTGGTGGATGAGGAGGATACAGATTAATTATAGCTTACTGTAGTGATGAAAAGGGGCTCTCCTCATCCGTCAAAACCT
>JAZUSW010000034.1:0-4367 GCA_045606925.1 Acutalibacteraceae bacterium
GAAAATTGTCTTCCTAAGCCCGCTTGGCCCGACTTGACCTTACCCAGATGACCTTCGGCTTCAGCCGTGACGACGCCGGTAAGTTCCTCACCCCTTACTATGACACCAAGATCTACGAAAACGATCCCTTCGCTAAGCTCGACCAGACCCGCGTTGGTAAGTTAATGGATATGGCTGTTACCCTTGGTAAGAAGACCCGTCCCGAAATCCACTGCGGTATCTGCGGTGAACACGGCGGCGACCCCGTTTCTGTAGAATTCTGCCACAAGCTCGGCCTTGACTACGTATCATGCTCACCCTTCCGTGTGCCGATCGCTCGTCTCGCCGCTGCTCAGGCAGCAATTCGCGACCAACACTAATCAGAATTTCTGATTAAAGAAAAGCGATAAATAAATGATAAAGCCCACATTCTGCTTTTGAAGGATGTGTTCTTTTTTTATTGTCACCTGTTTACATATATAAATTGATGTATATATAGATGTCACAATTTGAACGTAGTTGACCGCATAGAGGAAACTGAAGTTTTCCCATCACACGCTCAGACAATTAGAATGAGGAAGTTGTTTGAGAAAGGTGAACTAAACTACGATAAGGCTACTGAGATTATGGAAGAAGCAAAACCTAATCAAGTATCGAAGCGTAAGTTTTCTTACGAGAACCTTCGCCAATATATTCCCGACTCTTATACCGATACTAAGGCAGAGGAACTTGTCATCAAAGCTCTTGACCACTATTTAAGGCATTTGCAAAAACAAAGAGAACAATCCAGATAACTCAATATTAATGGCTAACCAGGTTGAATAAAACAACTTGGTTTTTTTATTTGCCTAAAGATTGGAGGTGTTTTTTATTTTTTCTTAAAATACAACACATCGGAATTATTGTCGGTGTCATCGCAAATAAATTCCATTCCGTTTATAAGTTCTTTTCCGGCATATTCCTTGCCGTTTTCGTCAATATAAACTGCATTTTCATCAGCGTAGATAACAGGCACCAAAACCTTTTTGCCGCTATCGGGCGCAAACTGAATAAAAGACAATAAAATCTCGCTTTTATCTTCGTTCATATAGTAATACGCGCTGTAATTATTCAAAAACGGATTAATTACAGGATAATATTCACCCGTTAAAATAAGTTTTTCATATTTGCGGTAAGCGTTAATCTGATTGGTGATGCTTTTTTTCATTTCATCGCTTGCCTTTGGCAAATGCATTTCATAACCAATTGCACCCGCCAATGCCACATCACCGTGGAATTTTAACTGTTTTGCATCTTCGCAAATACCGCCGCGGTTTGACACGTGACAGCTCATTGTGGCGGCAGGATAGCCCATAAGCGAGCCATATTGAATTTTAACTCGCTTTTGGGGTATGGTGTTATCGCTTGTCCAAATCATTGAACTGAACTTCATCATACCAAGGTCGTAACGTCCTCCACCACCCGCACAGTTTTCCAAAAAACAGTTAGGATAGGTTTCTTTAAACCACTTTTGCAGTTTATAAACACCCAAAATATGACGGTGAGCCGCTTCGCCCTGTCTTTCGGCAGGCAATACTGCCGAACCTGTTTGCGACAACGGACGATTGCAATCCCACTTAAAGTAATCAAGTGCCACACCGTCAAAAGTTTTCAAAAAGGTTTCCTTCAAATAGTTAATAACATCTTCGTTGCCCATATCAAGAACGAGCTGATGGCGACCAAAAAGACGCGGTCGGTCAACACAGTGAATACACCAATCGGGATGTTTGCGGTATAAATCGCTGTCGGGATTTACCATTTCAGGCTCAACCCAAATACCGAACTTTATACCGTGCGCTTTTACTCTGTCAACAAACGTTTTAAGTCCATCAGGGAATTTGCGCTTGTTTGCAAACCATTCGCCAAGCCCTGAGCGGTCATTATGGCGCTCGCCAAACCAACCGTCATCCATAACAAGCATATCCATACCTGTTTTCTTGGCGTTTTCGGCAAATTCAAGCATCATTTTTTCATTAATGTCAAACCATACCGCTTCCCACGGGTTAATTACAACGGGACGGCAGTTGAACGGTTCGGGCGGTAAAATATGTTTTCTTATAAACTTATGAAAATTACGGCTCATTTGTCCGTAGCCGTTTTCGGTATATGTCATAACCGCTTCGGGAGTAATAAAACTTTCGCCCTTTTCTAAAAGCCAACTAAATTTTTCATCACCCAGACCGATTTGCACACGGGTATGATTTAAATGGTCAACTTCAACCTCGCTCAAAAAATTACCGCTATAAACAAAGTTAAAGCCGTATGCATGACCCTTATTTTCGTCGCAATCGGGCGATACCAATGCAAAAAACGGATTAAGTGTATGACTTGACATGCCGCGGCGGCTGTAAACGCTTTGCAAACCGTGACGAATATGATAGCGTTCAAAATTACGCTCGTTATCCCAATTTCCGTAAAATGATATCATATCAAAATCACAATTATCCAAATCGACCGTCAATGACATTGATTTTTCAATTGTAAGCGCGCTTTCGCCGTTGTTTTCATACACTGCATAACGCGATATCACATCGCTGTCAGGGAAAACCGTATAATAAAGTTTAACCGACAAATTAGTCAAATTATCAATCAAAGAAATTTCAAGCGTTTGAGTATTCTCGTCCGCATCAGCACTGGGTAAATCGCCAAGCGGTAAACGGCCGTCGAAAATGCGATAGCCAACATAATCTAAAAATACATTACTTTGACCATATTTGTTTTTCACCCTTAAAGAAGATGCACGCCAGTCGCCACTGTCAAAACCGACATATTCCGTCATAAGGTTTTCGGGAACTAAATTACGCCACGTATTATAATCGGGCGAAAAATCCATCCAACTATTATGCAAGTTTATATCAAACTTTCCCTTTTCGCCATAATACAAATGCACCAAAAATTTATCGTGCAAAAGTTTCATTGCATAAACGGTGTTTTTAGTTTCAATAAAAATAACATTATTTTGACTGTTAAAATTTATCGGCATAGTTATACCCCTTTTTCAACAATTGCTTATTTGCTTAAAAATAAATCGGTATAAAGGTTAACAGTGCTCGGATGACCGCACATTGCCTTTGTATCAGGCGGATTCATCGTGCCCTGATACATATAAATTATAATTTCATCAACATAATCTGATATGCTTTCCATTTGTTTTTTTACGCGTTCGGAATCCGCCGCAGTCAAATTACTGAAATAAACCTTTCCTTCGCATTGGAAGGTTTCCATATCTGCCCATATTGCGCTTTTGCCCGCTATCTTATGAGCTTTATTTAATCTTTCAAAATAAACCCTGGTTTCTTCGGTTGTAGATTTTTCTACGCCCACCTCATCCTGATAAGCGATTATATCGCAATCCAACCTTTTAAGCTGTTCAATATAATGCTCGTCTGTGCACGCAAAGCGTGTACCGTAGGGGGCAATTAAAATTTTCAAATCTTTATTAAAGCTTCTGCCGTATTCAGCATATTCATTTACATATTTAATAAAATCTTCGTCAAAATACGGATTGATTTCGGTTTCGTCGGGCAAATACCAACCGTAAAAAGCTTTGTTATCACCATATAATTCGTATAACTGCTTCATTGCCTTAAAGGCGCGCTCTTTAACTGCTTCGCTTGTCATATTTTCACGGGTATGATACCAAATACCGTAAAATCCGCAAGACATAAACACCTTTAAGCCATTACGCTCAGCCGCACGCATAAGTGCCGATATTGGATTTTTCGTCTTCATAGGCGCTGCGGGATATATATCGGTTTCAAAATAACTTTCGGCAGATTTATCGTATACAAGTGAGCTTTCCATAAGCACAATGTATTTCATACCTAAAGCGGCAATTTCGTCAACCTTTGCTTCCCATTGTTCTTCTGTGAATTCGCGACACTGACTGTTCCAGTTTCCACCGCTGGCAAGATTATGATGATAAAACTCAAAAAAGGTACCGTTAATTTTTTTCATTTATATTCTCTCCAATCACAAAAGCATAAAAAACTTTTTATGAATTTACTTTAACATACTACCACAAAAAAATCAAACGAAACTTATTTTTATATACAAATAAAAAATTCACCTCATAAACATAATATTGCTGCATATAATTTTTATCAGGTTATTATATGAAAGAAAAAATTAAATCTTATGCATTTTTTATCCTGTCCGCACTTGCAGTTGGTGGACTTTCGGCATTATTTACCCGCAACAATATGGACATAAACAAGGATGTTTTAATGCCACCCCTTTCCCCACCGCCCATCCTTTTTCCAATCGTCTGGACTATACTTTTCATCCTTATGGGAATTAGCGCGGCTCGGCCGAAGCAGTACAGGCTGCAATTAAGGATATGAAATAAT
>JAZUSW010000035.1:0-3352 GCA_045606925.1 Acutalibacteraceae bacterium
CCGGGATATTCAAGTTCGTTTTCAATACGCTGTGCAATATCGTGTGCGATAAGCACCATTTGGTCATCACTGATAACCTCGGGCTTAACAATAATACGCACTTCGCGACCTGCCTGAATGGCGTAAGAACGTTCAACACCGTTAAAGGAATTGGCGATTTCCTCAAGTTTTTCAAGGCGTTTGATATAATTCTCAATATTTTCTCTACGGGCACCGGGACGGGCAGCCGAAATAGCATCGGCGGCTTGAACGATACAGGCAATAACTGTTTTTGCCTCTATCTCGCCGTGGTGAGCATGGATAGCGTGAATAACTTCTTCGCTCTCCTTATACTTTCTTGCCGCTTCAACACCAAGCTGAATGTGAGAGCCCTCTTGCTCGTGGTCAAGCGCTTTACCGATATCGTGCAATAAACCTGCTCTCTTTGCAAGAGTTACATTTGCACCGATTTCGGCTGCAATAAGACCTGACAAGTGGCAAACCTCCAAAGAGTGATTAAGAACGCTTTGACCGTAACTTGTACGATATTTGAGTTTACCGATAAGCTTAACCAGCTCGGGATGCAGGTTGTGTATACCCGCTTCGAGCATTGCGCGCTCACCCTCTTGTTTAATGATAGCGTTAACCTCGGCGGTTGATTTGTTTATCATTTCTTCAATTCTTGCAGGATGGATACGACCGTCAACAATAAGTTTTTCGAGCGTCAGTCTCGCAATCTCGCGGCGCACGGGGTCAAAGCAAGAAACAGTAATGGTCTCAGGTGTATCATCAATAATAAGGTCTGCACCCGTTGCTGTTTCAAGTGCACGGATATTACGACCTTCTCTACCAATAATACGGCCCTTCATTTCGTCATTGGGAAGCGCTACAACCGAAACGGTGATTTCGGATGTATGGTCAGCCGCGCAACGCTGAATTGCATGGCCGAGAATTTCCCTCGCCATACGGTCCGACTCTTCCTTGACGCGCTTTTCAAATTCAAGAATTTTAACGGCTTTTTCGTGATTTAACTGACCGTCAAGTGTGTTTAATAAAAAGTCTTTTGCTTCCTGCTTGGTAAAACCGGAAATTTTTTCAAGCATATCAACCTGACTTTTCTTGATTCGCTCACATTCTTCAATTTTTTCATCAATTTCTTTTGCTTTAAGTGCTAATTTTTCTTCTTTTGTTTCTAAGTTTTCAATCTTTTTATCGAGAGCTTCTTCTTTTTGCTGTAAACGGTGTTCACTGCGTTGTACATCACTGCGGCGCTCTTTAATATCGCGCTCTGCATCCTGTCTTAACTGATAAACTTCATCTTTTGCTTCGATAAGAATCTCTTTTTTCTTGGTTTCAGCATTTTTTATGGCATCGCCTAAAATACGGCGTGCCTCATCCTTTGCGGTACCGAGTTCGGTACGGTCCGCCTTCTGCCTATATGCAGAACCTGTAAAAAATCCAATAACGCCTAAAACTACGGCGATACTTCCACCAATGATATAGGGCATCATAAAGCATGCACCTCCTTATATAATATTACGGCTTAAAACGGGGCCGTATTTACCCGGATAAATAAGCTTTGCATACCACAGTCGCCAAATCTGACAGCAACACAAAGCGATACTTTCATCGGTAACATTTTACCACTATATTTATTATGTGTCAAGATGCACATACAATAAATTGTATATAATGAGTATTGCAAATCCAAAAAAAAGTTGTATAATTAGTTTAAAAGTACAAGATAAGTTGGTGAGTTTATGAATATAGCAGTAGTTACGGGCGCTTCATCGGGACTTGGTGTTGAATATGTTAAACAAATAGCCAGGATTTACCCCACACTTGATGAAATTTGGTTAATTGCAAGGCGCAAGGAAAAGTTGGAAGCATTGGCAAACAGCGTTCCATCTATCCCCTGCCGCGCAGTAGTTTGCGATATAACAAACGAAAATGATGTTGCCGCTTACGGACAAATGCTAAAAGATTTTGATGCAAATGTTAAAATACTTGTAAATAACGCGGGGTTTGGCCGCCTTCAAGAATTTCAGAACATTTCGGTAGAAGATAATGCGGGTATGGTGCGCCTTAACTGCGAAGCGTTAACGGTTATAACTGCCGTCACCCTTAAATTTATGAATCCGTTGTCACAAATAATAAATGTAAGCTCTATTGCATCATTTGTCCCCAATGCACGAATGGCTGTATACAGCTCTACAAAAGCTTATGTTACATCTTTTTCAAGAGCGTTGCGTTTTGAACTTAAAAGCCGCCGTATAAATGTAACTGCGGTATGTCCGGGACCTATGGATACTGAGTTTTTACCGATTGCAAATATCGGTAAAGGCAGCAGCAAAACATTTGATATGTTGCCGCGCGTAAATCCCGAAAGTGTTGCAAAAAATTCGCTTATTGCGGCTAAAAAAGGTAAAGGTATGTACACAAACCGCGCTTTTTATAAATTTTACCGTTTTCTCGCAAAAATTGTACCGCACAGTATTTTAATGCATTTTGCTAAGACTTGAGGTTGACTATGGAAATCTTAAAAACAATAATTACAAGCGGTGCTGTTGTAAATTTCTTTACCGTAATTTTAGGTGCTGCTATCGGACTTATCTTTAAAAAAGGAATACCTGAAAAATTAAAGTCTGCACTTATGACAGGTATGGCTTTATGCGTATTTTTAATAGGTGTTGATGGAATTTTAAGTGAAGGCAACAAAATTCTCGTTATAATAATTTCTGTGGCAATCGGTGCCGTTTTAGGTCAACTTATCGACCTTGATAAATGGGTAAACCGCTTGGGAAAAAGACTGGAAAGCAAGTTTAATTCACAAGGCGGCAACGCAAAGATTGCCGAAGGATTTGTTAGCGCAACACTGCTTTTTTGCGTGGGTGCAATGACCATTGTCGGCTCACTTGAAAGCGGCATAAACGGCGATAATATGACCATTTATTCCAAGGCGGTTATTGACTGTATTGCAGCTATAACATTGGCTTCAACTCTTGGTTTTGGTGTTATGCTTTCAAGTGTTGCGGTACTTATTATTCAAGGCAGTATAACTCTTTTAGCGGTTTACATTACACCCTTTTTAAATGCCGATATCATAACACAAATGTCAACTGTCGGCTCACTTTTGATTGTAGCGTTATCTTTCAATATGCTTGGCATTACAAAAATTAAGGTAATGAATTTTGTACCCGCAATTTTTATTCCTCTGCTGCTTTGTCAATTTATGTAAAAGAAGACTCGAAGAGATTGGCGTGTTATCCTTAACGGAGAAAATGTAGCAACAAAAAGTTCCCACAGACCGAAGTTTACGGTTTGTGGGAACTTTATTTATATAGGCAGAAGAATGGGAGAAGGAAGGCTCCCT
>JAZUSW010000036.1:0-9913 GCA_045606925.1 Acutalibacteraceae bacterium
TTTTAGTCGCATCTACCTTTGGGATTGGTATACTGTCTGCAAAAATTTACCGTGTCGGTGTTCTTATGTACGGAACCTCACCCAAAATCGGTAATATCATCAAAGCTGTTTGGAAGGCGTGATATCTTTTTCGGTGCGACGCACCAAAAACCTTCTCGGACGAAGTTCGGGAAGGTTTTACTTTTTCACTTTTCACTCTTCACTTTTCACTAAATCCGTCCGAGAAGATTTTTGGAAGTAATAAGTAATAGTGAATAGTGAAGAAGTATCTTTGCAAGGCTTCGCCTTGCACTTTTTACTTTTATCAAGTATAATAGCTTTATAAGGTGAGAACCATGAAGGAAAGTCCTTTGATTTTTTCCATCAACACCGCCAAGGAGAATATGAAATGAACTTTTATGACATAACCGAACAAGACAAAGAACTGATTAAAATCGCTCTTGCAACATTAGAAAAGAATTTCGATGATGGCGTTTACAATCATACCGTAGGTGCCGCTGTACGTTGTAAAAACGGAAAAATTTATAGCGGCGTGAATTGTGATGGAATTCACGGTTCCTGCGCCGAATATATCACAATGGGAATGGCAATTTCTGCTGGCGAGCGAGAATTTGATACTATTGTCGCTGTTCACGACAAGGCGCCTAATGGCTTGGTTGCTCCTTGCGGCAACTGTCGTCAGATGCTTGTTGAATATTGCCCTAACATCAAAGTGATTTTAAACAATGATAACAACGAAACAATCAAAGTTGATATAAAAGATTTAATTCCATTCGCTTGGAAGCCTGTAATTGTATGAATAATACATGATATCTAAATCGGTGCAACTTGCCAACATTGCGAACCGATTTAAGCTTCGGCGCAGAAAAGTCCTAAACCGTTATGGTTTCGGACTTTTTTCTTACCAATTTTCACAGTTGTTTTCATAGATATCCTAAGCCTAAAACGTCTTTCGGGGAGGACTTGAACTAAAATATAGCGGTTTAATTATTGAAACATAAGTCGTGATATGGTACAATTAAGTGAATAAAATCCCATTCTTTAAAGGAGTTAATGTATGAATCAAGTTATCCAATCTAACGAGTACGATGCTTTAATTAAAAAAATTCAACACAAAAGAAAAGTAGTGATCGTATTAACGATTATTGCTGTACTGATAACTATTACTGCTTGCTCACCTATTTACATAGGCTTTCTAAATAAAACCATTATTGATTATAAAGGCATAAATCCCATTTTTACGATATTGCTTGTATTGTTGATTTTCTTTTTTGAAATTATTGCTTATGCACTTGTTTCGACTCCTCTGACTACATCAATGGACTTGGAGTGTAATCCTCAAAAGCATTTAACACTTAACGTAGTTCTTAATAAGCAAAAAAATATTGACCATATTTACGCTACTGATTTTATCTATATGGGAAATTTTGAAGCAGCACTAAATTATGCGAACAAAATGATTGCTAGCAATAAGCCTGCGATGATGATTACAGGTCTTTTTAATAAGGCTCGTTGCGAGTTCTTTTTGGGTGATTTTGATTCCTTGAAAGCAACAGTTAAGCAATACGAAAGTGCTTTGAATAATATGAAAAAACTTAATCAAAAGGCAAAAGATGCGTATAATAAAATTCTCAAAACAATGAATTTGCTAGTTGCTATATCCGAAGAAAATAAAGAAGCAATCTCTAACTTTAGTGGTATTGAAGTGTGGAATAATTCAAAGGCAACCCAAGGATATATTAACTATCTTAAAGGAATTGCTGCATATATGGCAGAGGATAAAAAAGAAGCTATCTACCGTTTTATGTCAGTGAAAGAAAATTGCGAAAAAACAGTTTTTGCAGAAAAATCACAACAATATCTTTTAAAAATGAGTGCCGATATCTAAATCGGTGCAACATGCCAACAATGCGAACCGAAAAAGATATCGGCGCGGAAAACCCCGAAACCACAGCGGTTTCGGGGTTTTGTTATGCCATTTTTAAAAATGAAAACCAAAAGATATCATTTCCGAGAAACGACCATTGGGTAGGACTTGAACTACTTGCCTTGATAAAAGCGTAAAATTTTGTTATAATTTACAAAAAGCTTTTGACTTTTACCCAACGTAAAAAACTATAATTTCGGTGTAAACGGAGGTGTTTTTATGAAAATAAAGTCTGTATGCGAATTAACCGGTCTTACCGACCGAACCATTCGTTACTACATTGAAGAAAAACTTATTTCCCCCTTATACACCGAAAATTATTTAGGTCGTAAATCCTATAACTTTTCCGAAAAGGACATTGAATGCTTAAACGATATTGCTGTTTTACGAAAATTCGATTTTACTTTGGAGGAAATAAAATCAGTTATCAATGACCCCAAAACAAGCAAAGAAATTCTTTATAATGTTAAAAATAGAACCGCAAAAGCCGTTTTGAATGGGCAGAGCAAGCTATCAATATTATCACAGATCAGCACCGAAAAAACTTATACAGTCGCAGAACTTGCCGAAGAATTGTCAAGGGATTCTGTGGATTTGCCTGAGCATAATGAAGCCATAAAAACAAACTTTGTAAAAACGGTATTTTCCATCTTAAAAACAATAGTTATCTTTGCGATTGTTTGGTTACCGATTATGTTAAGCATATTTGTTTTAATTATTAGTATCAACAATTATCATTATCCGGTTTTTGAACCTATAATGATCATATTGACAATTATCTCTTTCCTGCCGACCATTGCAGTGTTGGTAGTCCCAAAAACAAAACTGAAACGAAAAAAGTTTGCACAACAGATTTTGCTTGTTTTTTGTGTTTTATGCATTCCTTTTAGTTTTTTTATGTCGTTTGGGATTGTAGTAAAATCGGAAACGACAGATTTTAGAAATTACCGTGACTTTGACGCCGGTTGCCTTGCTAACAGAAATGTGGTATTCCAAGAGCTGTTTCCAGACTGGCCGCATTATTTTGAAAATGTAAAACAAGAAGATGGAAGTTATAAAACAGTCTATCTGGACTCGCATTATTATTATCACTATTTCCAAGGATTTGACTACACATACGATATATACGCCGAGTGGCCGTTAAGTGAAGATGAATACGCCAAAGAGATAAAACGAGCTACTGCTGTATTTACAAAGAATATTGAAAATAAAACATACAACTATAAGTTTACAGAACTTATAAAGGGTGACTATAATTGTTTGGTACTCTATAGCGGTAATGTGCCTTTCAATAAGGTGACTAATAATTACGATTATATTATTTTTGCTTATAATGATGAAAATAACAACGTTCGGTACATCTACTGTGACAGTCTTGAAAATGGCGCAGATCAGCCGTATTATTTAGACCTTGATTGGTGATATCTTTCCCCGTGCCAAAAATCCCCATTCGCAAGAATGGGGACTTTACTTTTTCACTCTTCCCTTTTTACTTCTTTCTAATATGTTGTTAAAAATATGTCAATAGTGTTGAAAAAAGCAGCAAACTGTAGTACAATATACAGAAATATAATCAACTTTTATAAAAACATAAACATCGCACCATAAAAGGAGACGGACCTATGCACAAGGTTGACAACGCGGTAATAATGGCGGCAGGAACGGCAAGTAGATTTGCGCCTTTGTCGTACGAAACGCACAAAGCTTTAATAACGGTTAAAGGTGAAGTGCTTATTGAAAGACAAATTCGTCAGTTAAAAGAAGCAGGGGTTCCAAAAATATATATCGTAACCGGCTACAAAAGTGAACAGTTCGAATATCTTAAAGAAAAATTTGGTGTTCACCTTGTTCACAATAGCGAGTACCTTGTAAGAAACAACAATTCCAGCATCTATGCCGTAAAAGACATCTTAAAAAACACATATATTTGCTCATCTGATAACTATTTTTCCGAGAATCCTTTTGAGAGTGAAGTTGAAGATTGTTATTACGCAGCCGTTTATTCTGTCGGTGAAACAAAGGAATGGTGTATGGAATATAAAGAAGACGGCACTATTCGGAAGGTGGAAATCGGTGGTAAAAACGCTTGGTTTATGTTGGGGCACACCTTTTGGGATGAGAATTTCAGCAAAAAGTTTGTTGAGATTTTAGAAAACGAATACAACAAACCCGAAACTGCCGATTTGCTTTGGGAGAGCATCTACATAAATCATATTGATGAACTGAAAATGAAAATACGAAAATATTCTGATGATGTAATATTTGAATTTGATACACTTGATGAACTCAGAGAGTTTGATAAAACTTATGTTGACAACACCCGTTCACAGCTATTAAAAGCGGCAGCCGGTGAGCTTGGGTGCAGAGAAAGTGAAATTACCGAAGTGTTATCCTATAAGGATGAAAACAATGCTGCGGCAGGTTTTATGTTCACTTTTAACAATCAAAAATACAAATATTCTTATGAAGAAAAAATTTTGAGGAGAATTTAAAATGGCAAAAGAAATTATTGTTGGCGATATCCCGCTTATAAAAGCACTAATGCTTAAAGTTTTGGGTACCGATAAATATGCCGATTTATCAAGAATGGGCGGTCTTACAAACCACACATATAAAGTAACACTTGAAAACGGTGAAGAATATGTTGTGCGAATTCCAGGCGAAGGTACCGAGGAAGTAATTGTGCGCAGTGACGAACAAATCAGCACAAAACTCGCCTGTGATTTGGGTGTTGATGCAAAAATGCTCTATTTTGGTGAAGACGGTTCAAAGGTGACTGAATACATTAAAAATGCAGTTACAATGTCTGCCGATTCTCTTAAAAATCCCGAGCGCATCAAACAAATTGCTGAAATTTTTATAAAAATGCACACCTGTGGGGTTGATACAAAGGTTCCTTTTGAAGTGTTCCAAATGGCTGCAAGTTATGAGAAGGTTATCAAAGATAACAATGTTAGTATGTTTGATGACTACAGCGAAATTAAAGCAACCGTTATGAAAATCAAAGCGGAAATTGACAATGCCATTGATATTAGAAAAGTTCCTTGCCACAACGATGCCCTTTGTGAAAACTGGGTGTTGGGTGACGGCAAATTATATCTTATCGACTGGGAATATGCAGGTATGAATGATGGTATGTGGGATATTGCCGATGTTTCGATAGAGGCAGGTTTTGATGCTAAGTATGACAAAATGTTGTTAAGCGCATATCTCGAAAGAGAACCTGAAATTATTGATGAAAAGCATTTCCTTGCCAGTAAAATCTATGTTGACTATCTATGGACACTCTGGGCAAAAATGAGGGTTCCTTATGACGGACAACCGATGGAAGACTGGGCAACCGAGCGTTATACAAGACTTAAAGGATTTATTGAAGAATATAACAATATAAAATAATTTAAAAACTTGAATTTTTGGGGGAATATATTATGTTAGCAGGTATTATAGCAGGTATTACATGGGCTGTTGAGACAATCGTTTTAGGTTATGCATTGGCGATGAGCCCTTTCTTTTCAACACAGCAGGCGATATTTTTAGCGCCTTTTGTGAGTACTTTTTTACACGATGGTTTTTCGGCAATATGGGCGATAATTTACAATGCCGTAAAAGGCAATGCCAAAAATGTATGGAAGGCCTTTAAAACAAAAAGCGGTAAGTTTGTAGTTTTGGCGGCAGTTATCGGCGGTCCTGTCGGTATGACAGGTTATGTTATGTCGGTCAATTATATGGGCGCATCAATCGGCGCGGTCGCTTCGGCAGTTTTCCCCGCTATTGGCGCGGTTTTGGCCTTTATTTTCCTGAAAGAAAAGATGAAATGGCATCAATGGATATTCCTTATTGCAACACTTCTTGGTGTGTACGGTCTTTACTATTCACCCGAAATGAATGTTACTAACTATGCTCTTGGTATTCTCGGTGCTCTTATGTGTTCGTTTGGTTGGGGCATTGAAGCCGTTATCCTTGCCAAGTGCCTTACCGACCCTGAAGTTACCGATGAATATGCCCTTCAAATCCGTCAGATGACATCGGCGCTTACCTACGGCATAATTCTTTTACCTGCCATTTCCATAATTAAGGGTTGGGGCATTACGGAAAGCTGGAGCTTTGCAATAAGTCTTTTCACAAGCCAAGCCAGTTGGTTAATTCCGACCATTGCAGCCGCAGGACTTGCCGCAACGGTTTCATATCTCTTCTACTACAAAGCCATTGCTCAAATCGGCGCTTCAAAAGCAATGGGACTCAATGTTACATACGGCGCATGGGCGGTTATTTTTACAGCCATTATTACAAAAACAATGCCAAGCGGCATAGCGATTATTTGCACGGTGGTTGTACTTGTTTGCAGCGTTTTTGCGGCAGCAGATATAAAGGAAATATTTAAAAAAGTAAACAAATAATTTTGTATAGCCAAAAATATAAGCACTGCCTGGCAGTGCTTATATTTTTTTGCTTAGAAATGTCGTTTAAATGGGGCGCAACGATTGATTTTTAGTATTGTATATGATAAAATAAAATGTAATGTTCTTTGATTAATAGGGAGATGTTGAGAGTGTTATTATATATAGACCCCGGTACGGGAAGTATGCTTTTTACCATTATTATCGGTGTGCTTGGTGCGGCATTTTACTCGTTGAGAATGCTTTGGATTAAACTGCGCTTCAAATTGGGCGGCGGTAAGGTTGAAGCGACCTCCAAAAGCTTGCCTTTTGTTGTTTTTGCCGATGATAAGCGGTATTGGTCTGTTTTTGAGCCGATTTGCCGCGAATTAGACAAACGCGGCAAAGATGTTGTATATATGACCGCCTCGGCTGATGACCCTGCTCTCGACAACGATTTCGAACATATTAAAGCCGAATATATCGGCAGTGAAAACAAGGCGTTTGCCCGTCTTAATTTCTTA
Source organism: Acutalibacteraceae bacterium (assembly GCA_045606925.1). Lineage (GTDB taxonomy): Bacteria > Bacillota > Clostridia > Oscillospirales > Acutalibacteraceae > SIG565. The sequence goes on from JAZUSW010000036.1 coordinate 6,828, forward strand.
AATGCAGACATTGTAATTTCCACGACTCCCGGTCTTGATGTTTATCAATGGAAGCGTTCAAAACAGGTAAAATATTATGTACATATACCCCACGCCGCAAGTGAAATAACCCTTTACAGAATGTTTGGTATTGACTATTATGATGCCGTTTTGCTTTCGGGCGAATATCAGGCACAGGATATAAGAAATCTTGAAAAGCTTCGCGAATTGCCCGAAAAAGAGCTTTATAAAGTCGGCATACCCTATATGGATAAAATGATTGCACGACTTGAAAGCGAAGGCCCTGCGCCCGAACACGAAAGGACCGTGCTTTTGGCTCCGTCTTGGGGTCAGAGCGCAATATTCAGCGTGTATGGCAGTAAAATTCTTGATGTTTTGTTAAAAACCGGCTATCACATTATTGTGCGCCCACATCCACAGTCATTTAAGTCCGAAAAGGATATGATTGAAAGGTTGATGAAGGAATATCCCGATTCTGACCGACTCGAATGGAACAAAGATACAGATAACTTTGATGTTCTTCGCCGTTCGGACATACTTATTTCCGATTTTTCGGGCGTTATTTTTGATTTTTCTTTGGTTTATGATAAACCCGTAATTTATACAAATCCCAATTTTGATTTAAGTCCTTACGATGCCTGGTGGCTTGATACACCGCTGTGGACAACCACTGCCCTTCCAAGACTTGGCCGTGAACTTACTGCAAACAATATGGACCATCTTAAAGAGCTGATTGATTCCTGTCTTTCGGATGCTCAGTATGTTGAAGGACGCCGTCAGGTTAAAGCGGAAACCTGGGAATTTGTCGGACAGGGCGCAGAGCGTACTGCCGATTATTTAATCAACAAATATGAAGAATTAACAACCGAAAAGGAGGGCAAATAGTATGTCATTTTGGGGAATTTTAGAGACATTATTTATTGGACCTCTTAAATTGATATTTGAAGTGATTTTCAATATTGCAAACGGTTTTGTCGGTCACCCGGGTTTATCAATTATATTTTTAAGTCTTATTATGAATATACTTGTGTTGCCCTTATACCGCCGCGCCGATGCTATGCAAGAAGCGGCGAGAGATATTGAAAATAAACTCAATAAGGGCGTAACGCACATTAAAAAGACATTCTCGGGCGATGAGAGAATGATGATTTTGCAGACATATTACCGCCAAAATCATTATAAGCCAACCGATGCATTAAACGGCTCGGTTTCACTGCTTCTTGAAATCCCGTTCTTTATGGCTGCATATCAGTTCTTGTCACACCTTGAAATTTTAAACGGCGTTTCCTTTGGTCCTATTAAGGATTTAGGTGCGCCTGACGGACTGATTGTCATTGGCGGAATTGCAATCAATCTGCTGCCTATTTTGATGACACTAATCAATGTTATTTCCAGTGCATTATATCTCAAGGGCTTTCCGTTAAAGACAAAAATTCAGCTATATGGAATGGCATTATTCTTCCTTGTATTCCTTTATACCTCCCCCTCGGGACTTGTGTTTTATTGGACGCTTAACAACCTTTTCTCGCTTGTTAAAACGATATTCTATAAAATCAAAAATCCCAAAAAGGTTCTTAAAATTCTCACAGCCATTATTGGTTTGGGCGTAATTTCGTTTGGCGGATTTATATACGACACACCATCCATCAAGAAAAAACTGTTCTTGATTGGTATTGGCGTTATTCTTCTCGCCCCATCAATTTTACCCTTCTTTAAATCGGTTATAAAAATAAAAGACAGGGTTGTAGAATTTACCCCCAACAAAAAGATTTTTGCACTTAGCGCAATATTCCTTACCGTGCTTGTGGGTTTATTGATTCCGACAACATTTATTGCCGCATCCCCACAGGAATATGTTGATGTCACATATTTCCACAATCCGTTATGGTACGTTGTGAGCACTGCTTGTTTTGCGGCAGGTACATTTATTGTTTGGATGAGCGTATTTTACTGGCTTGCAAGTCCAAAAGGAAAGGTTATATTTGAACGACTGATGGTTATACTGTGCATTGCAATGACGGTTAACTATATGTTCTTCGGCCTGAATCTTGGTAATATTTCGGCTTCTCTTAAATACGACAACGATATGGTGTTTACCCTTAGTGAGCAGCTAATCAATATTGCCGTTCTTGCAGCTGTTGCAATAATAGTATTGCTGTGTATAAAAAAATTCAAAAGGGTTGTTTCGACAGTTCTCGCAATAGCTATTCTTGCCCTTGGCGGAATGTCTGTAATCCATATAAACACCATTCGAACCGATATTGACAGCATTTCAGCCGAAGCGCTTGAATCAGGCGAAATTCCTAACTTTGATTTAAGCACAACCGGTAAAAATGTGGTTGTAATTATGCTTGACCGTGCAATGGGCGAATATGTTCCCTACATTTTCAACGAAAAGCCCGAGTTGAAAGAACAATTTGCAGGTTTTACATACTATTCAAACACAATGTCTTTCGGCGCAACAACAAACTTTGCGGTTCCGGCGTTGCTTGGCGGATATGAATACACCCCCGTTGAGTTAAACAAGCGCGATAGCGAAAACCTTGTTGATAAGCACAACGAAGCATTAAAGGTTATGCCGGTGCTTTTCCAAAACAACGGTTTTGATGTTACCGTTTGCGACCCGACTTATGCAAATTATAACTGGATTCCCGACTTGTCGGTATTTGACGGATACGAAAACATTGATGCTTATATTACCAAGGGTCAATTTGGTGATAAAAGTTATAAAGATGCATTAATTGCAAACAACCACAGGAACTTCTTTTGCTTTGGTATTATGAAAACAATGCCGCTTGTAATACAAAACACCATTTATGATAACGGTAATTACCGTAAAATGTCTACAATTAATAAAAACGGTTTTTCGGGCGACTGGACTGAATTTTTGCAAACATATTACGTGTTGGAAAATATGTCGGGTATGACAAAGATTAAGAACGAGCAAAAGAATACCTTCTTATATATCTCCAATGATACTACACACCAACCAATGCTGCTTCAAACACCGGACTATGTTCCCGCAAATGATGTAGACAACAGTGATTACGATGCCAAAAATGCATCAAACTTTGATATTAACGGTA
>JAZUSW010000037.1:0-11356 GCA_045606925.1 Acutalibacteraceae bacterium
CTTTTATGAATTGTCAAAAAGTAAGACCGAGTGGCTGTTATTGGACTTTTTAGATATGTATATACCTAAATACTACATAAACGGCCGTGGAACCGCCTTTGTTGAGGCATTTGTAGAATATCCTGAGCCGAAGTATGTAGAACCCATTAATTTGCTTAATAATGCCTGTCAATGCACCTACAATTCAGACGGTGTATCGTTTAAATTTTATTTACCGCCCGAAATTACTTATGACAGGGAGTTTGCGTATTTTAACTGTAAGGTATATATAACGGAAGATGTGGTTTTAGATTTTACCGTTAATCCCGAAACCAAAATATCGAATGCAGTTATGTATAATGATAAAGAAGTCTTTGTCATATACAAAGAAAAGTTAGGAAACTTTAGAATAATTAACTGTACTCCACCCGAGAATAATGAATTAAGAAATAATATAGTAGTTACCTTATGCTTAAAAGCACCGGAAAATATCAGAAAATTCACAAGTGCAAACAAAAGTGCTTGGTATTCCTCCCGTGAGTCAGGGGGACATTTATGCCTTGCGGGTAATAGCGAAAATCCTTCTCAAATATGGATAAGCGCCAAAGATAACCCACTTTACTTTCCGGATGGAAACTGTCACTTAATAGGTGATCCTTCACAAAAGATTACAGCACTCGCCAGACAAAACAAGGCGTTGGTAATCTTTAAGGAAAAAGAAATTTACTGTGCCGATTGTGTATCAAACAAGATAACCGTTACACATTTACATTCAAGTATAGGTTGTGATTTGCCGCACACCATAGCTGTTTGTGAAAACCGTTTGGTATGGACAAATAGTGATAAAAAGGTATATACGCTTAATGCACTCAGCGATTACGGTGCGGTTGCAGTTTACGGTATGTCACGCGCGGTTGATGAGGAATTTAAAAATGAAGACTTTTCTTTTGCCACGGCGTGTTACACTGACAGGCGATATTATTTATTCCTGAAAAACTGCGTATATGTGCTTGATTTAACGGGCGCACTCTTACAAAGTAACAGAGAGTTTGTGAGCGCGGCGGCATGGTTTAAATGGGAATTACCGCAACAAATAGATGTAAAGGCGTCCTATGCAAATAAAAATCACGCAATTATAGTTTGCAGTATTAGTGATACAAAAAAATATTATATTGCCGCTTTAAAGGGTAAAGACGGCGTAGATAAGTTTTTTGACAATTCGTTAACGCAGCAAAACAAGGTTATGGAATGTATGCTAACAACGGGTGTATTTTATAACAAGGATTATGCAAACAAAAAAATGTTTTCAACACTTTTAATGAATCTTTTTGCCGAGCGTGATGTGGCGGTTGATTTTATAGATGACTCGGGTGCTATTATCAAAAACACACTCATAAATATTAAATATAATGCTAAAAATGCCACTACCGGATACAAGCTTTTACCTTTTGTAAGAGGTTTAGGTATGGCACTTAACATAAGAGCATACGGCAATATTAAACTAAATAAGCTTATATTTTCTTACAAAGAAAATATATAAACGGAAAGGGACTCAATGAAGCGGATTATCATAACAGCAATTTTGTTTGCGTTAGTTTTATCGGGATGCAAAACAAATAATCCTCAAAACCAAAACGAAATTATCAAAGAAACCGAAAATCTTATAGGTGTCTGGATAACATTCAGCGAACTTGGAGATTTTGCCGAAAAAGATTTTGAAAAATCGTTTGATGAGTGTATACAAAAATGTGTGGATTTAGGTGTAAACAATATCTTTGTTCACGTCCGTCCTTTTTGTGATGCTGTTTATAATAGCGCATTATTTCCAAAGAGCCGTTACACACAAAAGTATGACGGCGATGCCCTTTTATATATGATAAATATCGCTCATCAAAATGGGATAAAGGTACACGCCTGGCTAAATCCTTATCGGGTGGCGCTTAATAATACCGATGTAAATGCACTGCCCGATAAAAGCCCTGCAAAGCTATGGCTTACCGATGATGATACCGATAACGATAAAAATGTGTGCATTTCGGGTGGCGGGATATATCTTAATCCTGCCGAAAACGATGTTAAAAAACTGATACTGTCGGGAGTCAGAGAAATTATAGAAAATTATGCCGTTGACGGAATACATCTTGATGATTATTTTTACCCCACCACCGATGCCGAATTTGATAAAATATCGTACGAAAATTATAAAGCTTCGGTAACAACACCGCTTGATTTAGGCGACTGGAGGCGGCAAAATGTAAACGGGCTTATACATACGCTTTATTGTGCGGTAAAGGCGTATAATAAAAATATTGCCTTTGGTATAAGCCCTGCCGCCGATATAGATAGGTGCTATAATCAACTTTATGCCGATATAGAAGGTTGGGCACACGGGGGATATACCGACTACATAATGCCACAGTTATATTTTGGCTTCCAATATCCCAAAGAAGAGTTTAATTTTGATAACCTTTTGCGCGTGTGGCAGGCACTTCTTGAAGATACCCCTGCCAAACTTTATGTAGGCCTTGCAAATTATAAAATAGGCACCTCTTCTGAACCCGACCGAGAAGAGTGGAATAAGTATAATGATATAATTGCCAGACAAATTGAATTGTTAAATCAGAATAATGTAAACGGCTTTGTTTTCTTTTCGTATTCATCGCTTTTCAGCGACAATACACTCAATGCCGAGCAGACCCTGAAAATTAAGGAGAAAATAGCAAAATGAACGAAGGATTAGTTTCCGCATTGGTGGCGCTTGTGGGAACAATGGTAGGTACTTTTGGCGGTATTGTAACCTCGGGCAAATTAACAAATTACCGTATAGAGCAACTCGAAAAAAAGGTGGATGCCCATAATTCCTTTGCTCTTAAAATACCTATACTCGAAGAGCGCCTCAAAGCGATACAAAACAAAATCAATGAAATAGAAGAAAGGAGCGTATCCCATGAAAATTTCAAAATGGACAATAGTAAGAACCATTATGATGGTTTTGGTAATAATTAATATGCTTTTAAAAGCGTTTGGAATCAATACAATAAATTTGAGTGAAAACACCGTTTTGTGCGCGGTGGAAACACTTATAGAAATAGGTGCTGTAGCGTGTGCTTGGTGGTATAATAATTCGTTTACCGAAAATGCAAAAAAAGCGGATGCATTTTTTAAGCAGTTGAAGGAGGAAGAGGAAAATGTTTAAACTTGCGCTTAATGCAGGACATTATAAAAACGAGCCGGGCAAACGGGTTTTAAAAACACTCGATAAAAACGAAACAAGAGAATGGGTTCTTAACGACCGTATTTGTGATAAGGTTGAAAAGAAACTATCTGCTTATGACGGGATATCCCTTATCCGTATTGATGATACAACGGGAAAAAGCAATGTAACCCTTGAAAACCGCGCTAAAAAAGCCAATGATTTTGGTGCCGATGTATATATATCTGTGCATCATAATGCGGGAATAAACGGTGGAACCGGCGGTGGAATTTCGGCATATGTTTATACAAAGGTTGATGATTACACCCGAAAGGTGCAAAAACTCCTATACGATAAAATTATAGCCAAAACAGGTCTTAAAGGTAACCGCGCATCACCGCTTTCAAGCGCCAATTTTGCAGAATTACGGCTTACAAGAATGCCCGCTGTTTTGCTCGAATGCGGATTTATGGATAGCAAAACCGATGTTCCAATCATTTTAAGTGAAGATTTCGCCGAAAAATGTGCAGTGGCAATTACCGAAGCAGTGGTGGAACTTGGGAATCTTAAACTAAAAGAAACGCCAAAAAAGGAAACACTGTATCTGGTGCAAACCGGTGCATACAAGCAAAAGAAAAATGCTGAAGAACAGGTTGCCAAGCTTAAAAAAGCGGGCTTTGATGCCATAATTAAAACCGAAACAAAATAACAAAAAAACCACTTATCTGTTTGTGATAAGTGGTTTTAATTTAAGCATGTTGTTTTTTTAAGTTACCCGCCTTTATTTCTACTATGCTTTTTTCAAAAAGTTTTACAAGCAAAACGAGTAATTTTGATGCCGCGTAACTGATTATAAGCAACCAAATCAAAACGAGGATAGAATATTTTGGTGCATATATTATTCGCGGTATAAAATGATAGCAAAAGAAGCTGTGTGTAAGCCAAAGCTCAGTTGAAACCGACCCAATCTCTTTCGAAATAGAACTGATAAAAGGGATGCCTCTTATAAAGGATACAGAAGAAATAATAAACAACGGCGCAAAAACAAAATCAGCACGACTACCAGTTTTATGGCGCATATATAAGGTTAAAAACATTATTACCGAGGAAACAGGTATGGATATGTACCATTTTTTAAATGTAGATAAATATTTATCAAATAAATCATATTTTGCTATTGTGGCGCCCATTAGGAAAGATGGGATAAAATAAAACATTTTTTCAAGATTTGTTCCGAAAAAAGTGCTGGAAAATGTTGATAAAAATTTCATATCAAAAATTTGTGGAATAATGTCTTCGCAAAAAGCGGCAGACAGCAAGATTATAATGAAATCAACCGCAGGAGAAGAGTATTTTTTGTTAACTATTTTAATAAGGAACGGTGAGGCAATACAAAGTAATATGAACGGAGAGAAAAACCACCATTCTCCGTTATAAGAAGTACTTATTCCCAATAAATTATATATGAATGAAACAGGATTACGGCTTATGCGCTTAACCCCTAACAATAAACCTATGGGAATAAATATAAAAAATACAGACCAGTATTTTTTGTAGAGTCCGTAAATCTTTTTTAAAACAAAAGAAGCGGTGTCATCGGTTTTCATAAGCGATTTATATGTACCAAAACCCGAAAGACATACAAAAATCATTACACAAAGTTTTCCGAAGGTGGCAAGGATAAGTTCATAATTGTGCGGCGTGATGGGTAAATAGTAAACACCTTCGGGTAGGCGGTCGCTAAACAAAAACAAATGATGTATAAACATTAAAACTATCGCTACTGCTTTTGCAATTGCGGTGTCCTGGCGAGAAAAGGTCATAACATGCGCTCCTTTAACAAAATGGATTATTTTAATTGCCAATCTATTGGTTCGAGTCCCGCGTTTTTTAATATTTCGTTGGTTTTAGAAAAATGTTTACAACCGAAAAATCCGCCGTAAGCCGATAGGGGACTTGGGTGTACTGTTGTTAGTTTTGTATGTATGGGGTTATTAATGATTTTGGCTTTTTGTATAGCATTATTCCCCCAAAGCAAGAAAACAATGGGTGTTTCCTTACGATTTAACTCTTCAATTATGCGGTCGGTAACCTTTTCCCAACCCGATAATTTATGACTGTTGGGGGTGGCGGCACGCACGGTTAAAACATTGTTAAGTAAAAGTACGCCCTGTTTTGCCCAGGCGGTCAGCTCTCCATAGTGTAAAGGTTGTTTGATGTGTAAATCACTTTCAATTTCCTTAAATATATTTTTAAGCGATGGCGGCGGCTCAATACCCGGCAGTACCGAAAAGCAAAGACCGTGTGCCTGTCCCTCGCCATGATAGGGGTCTTGTCCGATAATTACAACCTTGGTGTCTTTATAGGAAGTGTATTTAAGCGCGTTAAAAATATCATTCATCTTTGGGTAGACGGTATGGTTTTTATACTCTTGCTTTAAAAATTCGCGAAGTTTAAGATAATAGGGCTTTTGCCATTCATCAGCTAAAATTATATCCCAATCATTACCTATTTTTACCATAATATTGCCCCTTTAAAAGATTTTTGATATAGCTTTTTTTAGGTGTGATATGGTTAGTATACTTAGAAGAGCACCAGCAATGCCTTGCAATGCATTAGCGGGTATATTTGCAAGTGAAGGCAAAAATCCGTACATAAATCCTTCAAATATAAAATATCCCAATATCATAAAAATTTCTGCTGTAACAGCGCTTAAAACACGAGAAAACAAGTTTTCCTGTTTAATCGCCTTAAAAACAAGGTATGCCAGGATGGTCATAATGCCTTTAACTAAAAAAGTTATAGGAGCATAAACTATGTAACCTGAAAATATATCAGCCAAAGCAGAGCCGATACCCGCCGCCAAAAAGGCAAAACCGGAAGGCAAAATCCAGGCGGCTAACAAAACGGCACCGTCACCAAGGTTTATATATCCTTTAAGAGGGGTAGGAATTTTTATAATCATTGTAGCTAAGCAAATTAATGCACAGAACAATGCGGAAAGAACAACAGTTTTGGTATTGTTTTTTTTCATAACAGCTTCCTTCATTTCAATTTGCTTATTTTATCTGTATTGGCAACAACTATAAGTTTCATATCTTGGTTAAGCGGCAAGGAGGGATCAATGAAGGTGTTTACCTCATCATTGATGCAAATTGCAACGATGTTTATGGAATATTTGCGCCTTAAATTAAGCTCAAGCAAGTTCTTGCCAATCCACTCGGGTCTTACCGATAATTCAAGCATCGAAACACCCTTAGTAAGCTCTACTATATCAACAAAACCGCGACTTAAAAGGTTTTTAGCCAAACGAATGCCCGATTCTCTCTCGGGGAAAACAACCTTGTCAGCCCCAACCTTCAGTAGTATTTTTTGATGCATTTCACTGGCTGCCTTAGCAATAACGTTTTCAACACCTAACTCCTTACAAAGCGTAACTGCCAAAACACTTGCTTCAAGATTGCTTGCCATAGCGATAATGACAACATCAATATTAGCAATGCCAAGTTGGGTAAGGGTATCAATGTCCGTAATATCGGCACATTTGCAAAGAGGCAGATGGTTTGTAGCTTCATTTACGATATTTATATTGTTATCTATAGCAAGCACCTCGGCACCGCTGTCTACAAGCTCTTTTGCAACGGCAAAGCCATATCTTCCAAGGCCAAATACGGCGTATGATTTGTTTATACTCATAATTTAATCCTTCCTAACCTACACTTATTTTTTCGTTTGGGGTTTTAATTTTATTTTGGTTTGTCCTTTTAAAGTTAAAAGCAAAGGCAAGAGAGATAGGACCTATTCGCCCCAAATACATAGTAGCTGTTATAATGATTTTACCACAAATGTTTAAAGAGGGGGTAATTCCTCTTGTAAGGCCTACAGTTGCTGTTGCTGAAACAGTTTCATACAGTATATCAAGCGGCGAAAAATCCGAAAAATAAGAAAGCAACAATGTTGATATAAAAACTATACCAAATGACATAGATACTACAGCTATTGCTTTTGATATAGCCGATTTTGAAATGGTGCGTTGCCAAAGTACAGTTTCATTATTTCCCTTAATGGCAGAAAGTGCAGTTGCAATAATAACAATTAATGTTACGGTTTTAACGCCGCCTGCCGTTCCGACCGGACTGCCGCCAATAAACATAAGCAGTATAGAAACAAAGGATGAGGGGGTGGTGAAATTTTGTTGCGCTACAGTTGCAAATCCGGCAGTTCTGGTAGTAATCGATTGGAATAAGCATACCTGAATTTTATCAAAGAGAGAAAGATTTTTTATGGTTGCAGGATTGTTATATTCAAAGACAAAGAAAAGTAATGCACCAATAAAAATAAAAAACAAAGTAGCGGATATAGCTATTTTACTGTGAAGTGTTAAAAATTTAAAGGCCCTTAAACCGTGCGTTTTAATTTTTTTATAGATTCTTACAATGTCCCACCAGACGATAAATCCTATTCCGCCCAAAATTATGAGTAAACAGGTTACAATATTTATAATTGGATTGGTTGCATAGTTGCATAAACTATTATCGCTAATAATGTCTATACCTGCATTGCAAAAAGCAGAAACCGAATTGAACACCGAAATCCATATACCCTTCACTCCAAACTCAGGCAGAAAAATCGGCATATAGAAAAGTGCGCCAATACCTTCAACAATGAAAGTCCCCTTAATAACCTTTTTAACAAATCTAACAAGTCCTGAAAGAGTATCAAGATTAAATGCATCTTGCAATAGTATGCGATCTGAAAAACTGATTTTTCGGTGTAATAAAATCATAATGCCCGATATAACGGTGATAATGCCAAGTCCTCCGATTTGTATAAGCAACAGGATAACGGCTTGTCCAAAAATACTGAAGGTTGTAACGGTGGGTACTGTTACAAGCCCTGTAACACAGGTAGCGGTTGTGGCGGTGAATAGGGCATCTATATACGGTATAGATTTGCCATTAGCTGAACTTATAGGCAATGCTAAAAGTATGCTTCCTATGATTATAGCGATAAAAAAACTCAGCATAATTATCTGTGTTGTCGATAACGAAAAACGCTTTTTGCCCATAATTCTCACTTCTTAAAATTTATTTTAATAAAATTATATCACACTATTTTGTCAATTTCTACATTTTTGTTATAATATATTGACAAAAGAGAGAAATTATGATACATTATATTTAACAATTAAGTTAAATGTTAAATGAGGGGAAAAGTATGGGTCTACAAAAAACATTAAAAGCACTTGCCGACCCTGTACGCCGCGAAATACTTAATATGTTAAAAAACGGCAAAATGTCGGCAGGGGAAATAACCGAAAAATTCTCAATTTCTTTTGCGGCGGTATCCAGACATCTTTCGGTGTTAAAAGATGCTGATTTAATAAGAGATGAGAGAATGGGTAAATTTATTATTTATGAAATAAATGTAACCGTGTTAGAAGAAACTATGTTGTGGTTAGCAACACTAAAGGGGGATTCAAATAATGTTTAAAAGTAACAAATTTAAGATTATCGTAGCATCAATAATTACGCTTTTGCCGCTTTTGGCGGGCTTCTTGCTTTGGGATAAACTGCCCGATAAGGTGCCGATGCATTGGGATATAAACGGTCAGGTAGATGGATACGCCGATAAATTGCAGGCGATTATTTTCGGTCCCGTACTGATGTTTGTTCTTTATTGGGTTTGTGTATTAGTCACAAAGCTTGACCCAAAGAACAAAGGGCAAAATAAAAAAGCATTTAATATGACCATTTTTATAATTCCTATGATTTCGCTGGCAGTAAACGGGTTGATATATTCGGCGGCTCTCGGTTACGGCTTTAATACTTCGCTATTTCTTTGCCTATTATCCGGCGCTATGTTTGTGTTGATTGGTAACTATATGCCAAAGATAAAGCAAAATTTCACCATAGGCATTAAAATACCGTGGACATTAGACAGTGAAGAAAACTGGAATGCCACACACCGCTTTACAGGCAAGGTGTGGTTTATCGGTGGATTTTTAATTATGATTTGCGCGTTTCTTCCCGCCACCGTCGCAACAATTTGTATGGTGACTATCATTATGGTAATGGCTATAATACCGTTTGTTTATTCATATTTATATACCAAAAGAAAATAAAGAAAGAAGGCAACAAAAATTGCCTTCTTTCTATTTTAAACAGTTATTTCCTGCCAAGTAAAAGCTTGCAAATTTTTGATATTTCTTTATCAGGTAAGCTATTACCGAAATTAAGTATATGGCGGTAAAGGTCATCAATATCATTAAATACGGGAGTTTTTTGTATATTTCCCGATAAATTAAGTTCACACTCATCATTAGAAAAGAAAACACAGGCATTAACATAAGTCCTTATTCCATTTTTGCGCAGAATATTTGCCAAACGGTAAACGTGTGTGCCAACCTGTTTTATAGGACTGTAAAGCTTTTTGGAATACGGTGTGCCGCCGCGACCAACCTTGTGTTGTGTCCAGTGTTGTGCATCATAACTACCAACAATTTGCCCGTTAAGGTTTTTAATTTCAATTATAAATATCCCCGTAGGGCCTACTAAAACGAGGTCGGTTTCACTTGTTTTTCCGTCAAATTTCACCTTCAAATTTTGAAAAGCACAGTAAGTATCAGGCAGGCGGGAAATAAGCTTTGCAGAGTTTTGTTCGCCCTCTATACCTGCATATAAAATTTCCATCTCGTTTTTGAGCTTTGCAGATATAAAGGCGACAATCAAAAGTGTTATAGGTAAAGCGGCGAAAAGTACGGGTATTCTAAGCAAACTCCCTGAAAGAATAACGGCTGCGGCAGTACCAAAAAAGCATAGCCAACAGTTAATAAAACTTTTTTTAGCGGCATTGTATCCTTTTATTAAATCATTGTTCATTTTATAAATCTTAGCCATAATCAACCTCTTTTCAATACAATAATTATATTAAAAATTTGCTGATAATTCAATGCTTTTTGCTTGACAAACATAAATAAAAGTTATATTATATAAAAAACTTAATAGGACAGTTCGAAACCATCCTGTCCCAAAACAAAACTATGGGCTAAGACAAAACTAAACGCTCATATTGGGCGTTTTTTTGTTGCCCCTTTTAAAAAGGGAGTTAAAAAATGAAAAACGAATTATTGCTTATCGGCTCGGTGCTGTTAATTTACGGTACAGTAGTAGTGGCATACCGTGTTTTCGGAAAAGCCGGTATGTACGCTATGACGGTTATTTGCACTATACTTGCAAATATCGAGGTACTGTTGTTGGTTGATGCATTCGGTATGCAGCAAACATTAGGTAATGTTATGTTTGCCGCCACTTACCTTGTTACCGATATTTTAAGTGAGAATGAGAGTAAGCAAAAAGCTGCACACTCGGTATGGCTGGGCGTGTTCACATCGGTCGTTATGCTTTTGTTTTCACAGTATTGGCTATTGTATACGCCGTCTACGGCCGATTGGGCCAGTACCCATATAAACGCTATATTCAGCACGACACCAAGGTTATTGCTCGGCTCATTTTTGGGCTACGTAATTTCGCAACGCTTTGATGTTTGGCTATATCACAAGCTTTGGGATGCCACCACCAAAAAGACGGGCGATACCAAAAAATTTTTATGGCTTCGCAATAATGTTGCAACCCTGATTGCCCAAATAATCAATACCGTCATTTTTACGCTTATCGCATTTGGCGGTTTTTATGATGCAAAAACAACCATATCAATTATGATTTCGAGTTATGTGATTTACATTTTTACAAGTTTACTGGATACCCCCGCAGTTTATATCGCCCGTAAAATGAAACAAAAGGGAAAAATAAAATAGTAAAAACGGCTTGGAATAATTCCTGAAATAGTCAATAGTTAGTAGACACAAAAAACGAAATAATTTAAACTGCCAGTTCAAGCCTGTATTGGACTGGCGGTTTTCTTTTCAGTTTGCGAACAGGACGTATGTAATTGAAATAGTAAATTGAATCAGAAACCACTTTGTGTATGTCATCACACTTCCAATATTGGAAGTGTGATGACATAACGTCTTTAAATCTTCCAAAGAACGATTCCATAACTGCATTATCCCTTGGCGTTCCTGCTCTTGACATACTTTGAATTGTGTTGTAAGATTTAAGCAGGTTGCAATAACCTGGTGAGGAGTACTGGGAACCCTGATCGCTGTGCAAAAGGATAGGGGTA
>JAZUSW010000038.1:0-10532 GCA_045606925.1 Acutalibacteraceae bacterium
AGGTGTACATTTACCGCAAGATTCATCAACCGTAAATTCAAGGAAGAACTTAGCCATATCAACCATACAGGTATCTTCATCCATTACGATAAGACCACCCGAGCCCATCATACAACCGATAGCGGTTAAGTTATCATAGTCAACCTCGGTATCGATAAGCGATGCAGGGATACAACCACCGGAAGGACCACCTGTCTGAGCGGCTTTAAACTTTTTGCCGTTAGGAATACCGCCACCGATTTCTTCAATAATATGGCGGAGTGTAGTACCCATCGGAATTTCTACAAGACCTGTGTTTTTAATCTTACCGCCAAGCGCGAATACCTTTGTACCTTTGGATTTCTCGGTACCCATAGAAGCAAACCAATCAGCACCGCGAAGAATAATTTGAGGTACATTTGCAAAGGTTTCAACGTTGTTTTCAACGGTAGGTTTACCGAAAAGACCTTTAACTGCCGGATAAGGAGGACGGGGTCTCGGCTCACCGCGGTTACCTTCGATTGAAGTCATAAGAGCGGTTTCCTCACCGCAAACGAAAGCACCTGCGCCAAGACGGATGCCAAGGTCGAAATCGAATCCCGAACCGAAGATGTTTTTACCAAGCAAACCGTATTCTCTTGCCTGGTCAATAGCAATAGCAAGACGGGCAACGGCAATAGGATACTCAGCACGAACATAAACATAACCCTGTGTTGCGCCAATAGCATAACCTGCAATAGCCATAGCTTCAATAAGGCAGTGCGGGTCACCTTCAAGTACCGAACGGTCCATAAATGCACCCGGGTCACCTTCATCGGCATTACATACAACATATTTCTGGTCAGCAGCATTAGCAGCAGTTAAACCCCATTTACGACCTGTGGGGAAGCCGCCGCCTCCGCGTCCTCTGAGGCCTGAATCACTGATGCACTTAATTACATCCTCAGGTGTCATTTCGGTAAGAACCTTACCAAGTGCTGCATAACCGTCCATTGCGATATATTCATCTATCTTTTCAGGGTCGATAACACCGCAGTTACGCAGTGCTACACGAGTTTGAGAACGGTAGAACGCAGTATCGTTAAGCGCTACATTCTCATGAACTTCTGCATTTTCATCTTCCTTATATTCAAGGCGTGTAACAACACGGCCTTTTAAAAGATGCTCTTCAACAATTTCTGCAACGTCGGTGGGCTCTACGCGGCTGTAAAATGTACCGTCAGGATGAACGATAACAACAGGTCCCATTGCGCAAAGACCGAAGCAACCGGTCTGAACGATTTTGATTTCATCGGTAAGACCCTGTTTTGCTAAGTTCTCCTCAAAAGCGGCCTGTATGCTTTTACTGCCCGAAGAGGTACAACCGGTACCGCCACAAATCAATACATGTGCACGAATCATTTAAAATACCTCCACTTTTATCTACTTGGCGCCGTATGTGTATTCACTAACAACTTTGCCATTTTTTATATGCTGTTCGATAACCTTTGCCGCTTTTTCGGCAGTCATTTGTACATAGGTTACCTTTTCTTTGCCTGCCTCGAATACCTCAACTACGGGCTCGTACTGGCAAATGCCGATACAACCTGTCTGGGTAACCGAAACCTGACCTGCAAGTCCTGCTGCATTAACGCCTTCTACAAAAGCATTAAGCACGGGACGAGCACCTGCTGCGATACCGCAAGTTGCCATACCAACAACTATACGCTTTTCGCCAAAGCCCTCACGAAGAACAACCTTATCCTTCATTTTGTCTTTGATTGCTTGAAGTTCAGCCAATGTTTTCATAAATCTCTACCCTTTCCTTAATTAATTGTTTAATGATTGATATACTGTTCTTTCAAGAACTCTTCAATCCATTTAATAACTTCATATTCTGATAACGAAACCTCCTGCCCCAGCACCTCGCGAAGCTGCCTTGTATCAACCGCGACAGTTTTGCCGAGCTTTGTGTGGCTGAATAAGAAATCGGTATCAGGGTGGCCTTGTATGAGCGTTGTAACGGTCGATACGATATCGCCAAGCGGCGTAAAATCTATATGATTTTTGTTGTATACCGCAGTAACCGTTGTTCCGTGCTCTGACGGATAATCTTCCTTGCATTTTGACTCTATTTTAAAACTGCCGCCCGTCTGCTCGGCCGAAAGTTTATAAAACGGAATACCGAGCCCCACCTTTCTGGTAGTTCTGGTTGTATAGAACGGGTCAACCACCCTTTTTACTGTTTCTTCGTTCATACCGCAACCGTTATCGGCAATAATCACAGTCAAAATATCTTCGGTTTCTTCTAAAATTATCTTTGTAAGTGTTGCGCCTGCTTTTACCGAGTTCTCGGTGATATCAAGAATATTCAAAGACAATTCTTTCATCCTCTTAACTCCTTAAACAGTGATGCGCGAACTTTATTGCTGCTGTACGGTTCATCATCAAGGTCAAAATAATTCTCCTTATCCCGAATGCCATCCAAATAATGTGCATCGGAATCAATAATTATCTTTTTGCCTTGTAGACCGTACTTTTTTATAATTTCCGGTGCTTTCTTTGCATCCGCAATTTCAAAACAGTTAAACTGCGGTGTCTTAGGTATATCACCCAAAATGCCGATTAAACTGTTTGCCACGCGGTCTATATGTGCGGGAAAACACACACCGCCGTATTTTTCTACAAGCCCTGGCACTTCATCAAGCAAAACGGTTGTGGCATTTGAAAGCAAATACTCTTCGTAACCTATAACTTCATCATTTTCGCCAATAATCAATTGCTCGCCGAAAATATCGGTACGGTTCTTTATTTTTATACGGCGCGAGTCAATTTCCTCGCTGAACTGCATTGCCTGTTCCAATTCTTCAAACAGGCAAACAACGTGAATTTCTTCGGCCGTTGTAAGCTCCATTCCCGCCACCGCAATTATACCGTACTGCTTTGCTGCCGCAAAAAATGCAGGGCAGTTTTTACAGGTATTATGGTCAGTAAGTGCTAAAATGTTTATGCCCGAAAGCACCGCCATACCCACAAGGTTATATGGGGTATTATCATTATCGGCACAGGGCGAAAGCGAAGAATGAGTGTGTAAATCGTAGTAATAACGGTTCATATCAACTTACTTATTCTAACCGCGACATCATATGCCGTCAGGTTAGTAGAAAGAATGTTTATACTGTTTTGCTTTGCGGTTTCTATTACCGTTTCTTCAAGTGTTACGCCTTCGGCTAAAATCACACACGAAACATCGGCAAGAGATGCCACGGCAACAGTATTGTTATTTGACATAATGGTTATCCAGGCGTTTGCTTCCTTTGCCCTACCCATAACCCAGGAGAGCAGGTCTCCGACATATGCGCCATCAACAACCCTATCGGGAGAAGGCATACACACTACTTTAAGTTCATCAATTTTAGACAATTCACTTACCGTCATGTGTTACACCCCACCGTTTGACTTTAAAAAGTCTTTAAATTTATCCTTGTATCTGAGCAAACAGTCTTCCATTTTGGCAGTGCCCTTTACGACATCCTCGGCAAACGCACGACAAGTAGGTGCGCCACACGCGCCGCAATCATATCCGGGAAGTGTTGCCCTGAGTTTTTGTATATCGGCCATCATACGCATTGATTTTGCCATATTATCCGACAAACGCGATATCGGCCTATATGTTGAAAAACCTTCAAAAAAGTAATGCTCGGGTATGTATTTTGCTTCTGAATCGGTGAGATTGTTTTCGGATATTGGAAGATATCTCCTTAATCCGCGTAATTTAGCTTTTGCAATGTATGGGTTTTGCATTGTAAGCACACCGCCTACGCAACCGCCCGTACAAGCATTTAACTCCACAAACTCAACGTGTGGGATATTGCCGTTTTCTATTTCATCAAGCACACGGTTTACATCCTCTATACCATCAGCTGCAAGAAAACCGTCATTAAAAATAGCAGTTGCCTCGCCGCCCGATGTAGCCCAACCGATACCTATCCTACCTGTATTTGCATTGACTGTCGGCGTTTTACCGCGGTTCATAGCGTTTATAAGCAGGAAATAAATATCCGAAATTGAAACAACTATATCCACCTTGCTTTTATAATTTGAAAGTCCGTTTTTAACATAACTCATTTTGGCAGGACAAGGAGAAATGAAACAAATACCTACATCTTCTTTTAATAGTTCGGGATGTTCCTTTGCAACCTGTTCGCGTGCCAGGTATGCCGCGATTTCCATCGGCGGCAACATTTGAATTACATTATCTTTAAGTGACGGGAATCTTAATTCAATAAGTCGCACAACCGCAGGACAAGCCGAGCTTATAGCCGGTTTTTGTATACCCTCGGTTTTTAAATAATTTCTTGTGTAAGCCGATACAAGTTCGGCCGCTTGCGCCACTTCGTACACCTTATCAAAGCCGATATCAAGAAGCCCTTGCAAAACATAGTCAATTTCTTCAAGATTATCAAACTGAGCATATAAAGACGGAGCGGGCAACGCTACCTTGTATTTGAATTTTTGGATATCGGCGATGCTGTCAAGCACCGCTTTTTTCGCTTTGTGGGGGCAAACCCTTATACACTCGCCGCAATCAATACACCTATCGGAATCAATTACCGCGCGTCCATCGCGAATCCTTATGGCTTCGGTAGGACAGTGTTTTAAGCAGGTGGTACAACCTGTGCATTTAGCGGTATCTAACGAAACGGAATGTTTATAATTTTGCATATCATTCTCCGTTAAATATTGATTTTCATAACAATAGTGGTGCCGACACCGACCGTTGAGTCGATTGTCATTTCATCGGAATAACGCTTCATATTAGGTAATCCCATACCGGCGCCAAAGCCCAGAGAACGAACAGTTTCTGTTGCGGTGGAAAAGCCCTCCTGCATTGCCTGTTCGATATCCTTGATACCGGGGCCGTTATCGGCAAGTGTTATTTCGATACATTCTTCACTGACAGTCACGGTAGCTTTACCGCCGCCTGCGTGAATCACCATATTGATTTCGCCCTCGTACATTGCTATGGATGCTCTTCGTATAGTTTCAGGCGCTATGCCTAATTGCCTGAGATTCTTTTTAAGCCGTCCCGACGCCTGACCGGCTGATGTAAAATCCGAGCCGTCAACATCGAAATTAAAAATTAACTTATCGCTCATTTGCGCACGGCATTACCTAAAAGACCTGCTGAGTAAAGTTTACCGCACGCCTCATACATACGCTTGTCTGTTGCAAGCAGTACGATGCCGCTTTCCTTTGCTAATTCTATCATTTCTTCACTAGGCATTTTGGAACGAACGAAAACTATACAAACCATATCCATCATTTCGGCAGTTCTGATAACCTGAGGATTAACAAGGCCTGTTATTAAAACCGACTGGTCCTTAACATACGCCAAAACATCACTCATCATATCGCTGCCGCAAGCCGAATACACGTGGCGACCAAGATGCTCTTCACCCCAAACAAGTTTAGCATCCAAGTGCTCCATTATCTGACTTATTTTCATTTGAAATTCCTCTATTGGTCTTGATATTTAGCAATAATACCGGGGATATCATCGGCTACCAAGCGACCGTAAACATCATCGTTTACCGTAAGAACAGGAGCCAATCCGCAAGCACCGATGCAACGACAAGCAGTAAGTGAGAATTTGCCATCCTCTGTGCATTCATCTGCGCCGATACCGAGTATCTCGCTCAACTTATCCATAAGTTCGCCGGCACCCTTAACATAACAAGCAGTTCCAAGACAAACAGATACATTGTATTTGCCTTTGGGAGAAAGTGAGAATTGCGCATAAAATGTTGCAACGCCATACACCTTCTCAAGCGGAACATCCATACCCTCGGCTATCATAAGCTGTACTTCCATCGGAAGATAACCGTAGATACCCTGTGCCTCCTGCATTACTGCCATAAGGTTGCTTTTATCATCCTTATACTTAGCAATTATTGCCTGGAGTTGTGCTTCCTGCTCGGCTGTGCCTTTGAAAGGAAGTTTACTGATTTTCTTTTGCATAATAATCCTCCTTTTGATAATAAAAAGTTACGGTTATAGGGACTTTTTTAAAGCCACTGCATCACCACCGCATACTATGTTAAAATTATATCATACTTTATAAAATATTTCCACCTTTTTTTGCAAAAAAATGCAAAAAAACAAAGGAATTTTCAGAAACGAAAATTCCTTTGCCAAAAAAGCATTATTTGACGGGTAATTCACCCATTTTTTCTAAAATGCCTTGTGCGATGTATGTGGGGGTGGTAAAAACGCCCATCATAAACTGACCGTCTCTGGCTCCCGGCACCGAGTTGCAGCACATACGTTCAATGGAGCAAAATTCAGGCCCGTTATCGTTACCCACGTGGTATACCCAATGGTTACCGTTTTTGTAACCCGCATAGATTGCAACGTGGGTGGATTCGCCCGGTCTTATATCCTCATAACGAGATTTAAAGAATATGAGCGAACCAATCGGTATTTCCTCATGTTCGTTAAATACTATGCGTTCACTTACTATTTTAGCATCATAGGTAATTTGCTTGGAATAACCCGCCTCAACCCATCTTTTCGCGGTGTGATACCAAGAGTTTGCAAGTTCGGTTTTCTGGGGCTTTTCAATACCCGATACGTCAATACCAACAAAGTTACCCATATAGTTAAAGTAAACGTAAGAAATGTAGGTTGCACAAACCATATCATTCTTTTCAAAGAACTCCATGTCGGGTTTACCTTCTTCATTTACTTCATAACCGGTTGTTCCGCCATCATAGTCGTAACCGATTTTCGAAAGCCAGCCCCTACCTCTTTTGGTAGAAGCAAGAACATAGTTCCACATTTCACCGTCAGCCCTATGCTTTGCAAGGTTGTATCCGGTATATTCAAGCGAATCCATAAAGAAGTTATTATCCATATTCATTTTTGAGTTATAAAGCTCATAAAGCTCGTCCATCGTAAGCTCTACCTTTTGGGGCTCGGACGAAGTGCTTGAAGATGACTCTGAGTTGCCGGTATCGCTTGAAACAGGGCCGGACGGGGTAGGTCCGTTAATTGGCTTTTCAGGACTACCGGCAAGCGTAATGCTGACCGCAATTACAGCCGCCACCAAGACAAGCGCTATAAGCGTAACAAGAAGTTTGTTTCGGGCTGCATATTTAACTATTTCCCTAAAAAAAGACAAAATCTTATCTTTCATCATATTCCTCCAAAATCGCATATTTGCGGGTTAAGTGTACTACACCGCGCAAAAAATGTCAACATCAAAACTCTTTTTGCTAAATATTTCTTTACCTTTTCTTAGACCAACTTGACGGGGATAATGCAATAATAAGCGGGAATATTTCAAGACGGCCGAGCAACATTGCAACACTCAAAACTATTTTTGAAAAAACCGAATAACTTGCATAATTAACTGCGGGACCGACAGCCGAAAATCCCGGACCAACATTATTAAAGCACGCTGCCGCTGCCGAAAAATCAGTTTCAAAAGAATTATACGCTGTTCCAACCGTTACATTATCTGCCGACAAAAGCAACAAAATAACAAAAAAGCAAACAAAATAAATTAAGTAATAATTTCCTATATTTTTAGTGGTTGCTGCTTGTACAGGTTTTTTTTCGAACCTGACCGTTGAGACGGTACTGGGATGCAACATATGTTTAATCTCTTTGCCAATCATTTTAAACATTATAACTATTCTTGATACCTTAATGCCGCCCGCAGTTGAACCGGCACATCCGCCTATAAACATAAGCAAAATCAATACGCTTTTTGAAAGGGCGGGCCAGACATCAAAATTTGCCGTAGCATAACCTGTTGTGGATATGATTGATGCTACCTGAAAGGATGAAAAACGCAAAGCATCGGAAAAGTTTTTATAAACCGATAAAAGATTAATGGTTACAATGGTTACTGAAGCTAAAATAATCCCTATATAACTCCACATTTCTTCGCTTGTAAAGAAGGTTTTAACCTTCTTGATAAGCAATAAGTAATACATATTGAAATTAATTCCAAAAAGCACCATAAATACAGTTATTACCCACTGTAAATAGGGGCTATAGGAAGCAATGCTATCCGATTTCAATCCGAATCCACCGGTTCCGGCAGTACCCAATGCATGGATAATACTATCAAAAATCGGCATTCCGCCAAAGATAAGAAGAGCCGTAAGTATAACCGTCATAATGATATAAATCACATAAAGAATTACAGCTGTATCTTTAAGACGCGGCAATAGCTTACCCATTGTGGGCCCGGGCATTTCGGCTCGTAAAATATGAATTGGCCTTTCGGATACACTCGGTAATACCGCCGTAACAAACACCAGTATGCCCATACCGCCTACCCAATGGGTAAAACTTCTCCAAAAAAACACACCGTGGCTTATACCGTCAAAGGAAGTAATAATTGAAGCACCCGTTGTTGTAAAGCCGCTTACTGTTTCAAAAAAAGCATCAATAAATGAGGGTATAGCGCCGCTTAATACAAAAGGTAATGCACCGATAAGCGACATAAATATCCAGGCAAAAGCCACTATGATAAAGCCCTCTTTTGCATAAATAACCGTTGTTTTCGGCTTTGAGAACAACTTTAAAATTATGCCTAAAACAAAAGCCAAAACTGCGCTTATTAAAAAGGCAAAAACGGTTTTTTCTTCCCTGTAAATTGCCGACACAATGCCTGAAAGCAATAAAAATACCGATTCGACCTGTAAAATACTGCCTATAACCTTAAAAATCATTCTACGGTTCATAATTTACCTCTCAACAAT
Source organism: Acutalibacteraceae bacterium (assembly GCA_045606925.1). GTDB lineage: Bacteria > Bacillota > Clostridia > Oscillospirales > Acutalibacteraceae > SIG565. Next base: position 8,736 of record JAZUSW010000038.1, read on the forward strand.
ATCTTCAAGGTCGGCAAGCGGATTGCCTGTTGAAATAACAACAACCCTGTCTCCCGCCATAATACAATCATCACCGTTAGGTATAATCGCACGCCTTCCGCGAATTATGCCACCAACCAAAACATTTGATTTGGTATGCAAGCTCTTAAACGGAACACCGATTATTTCACAATCGGGCGCCGCTATAAATTCAAGCGCCTCGGCATGAGCGTCCATAAGTTTATAGAGCGTTTCCACCTTACTTCCCATCGAATTTTGTATTGCCCTTGCATAGCGCACCGCAATGCTTGATATCGAACTGCGCGGTGTTATTATGGTTTCAAGCCCTAACTTTTCTGCCGTTGCAAAATATTCATCCCTGTTAACCTTGGTTATAACCTTAGGTACATTTTGTTCAAGCGCAAAATACGACAAAAGTATATTTTTTTCGTCATCGCCGGTAAGCGATACAAATGCATCTACATTGGCAATACCCTCTTCGAGCAACAGCTCTCTACTTGCACCGTCCCCATTGATAACTACGGCTTCGGGCAATGTTTCGCTTATGTTTATGCATCTGTCGTGATTGATTTCAACTATTTTAACAGAGTTACCGCTTTCTATTAACATTTTAGCAAGATAGTATGCAGTGCGACTGGCACCGAGAATCATAACATTTCTTGCCTGTTTTTTTAAAATACCGAGTTGTTTAAGCAGGCGTTGAATTTCGGTTGGAGATGCTAAAAGACCTATTTTATCACCGCTTTTAAGCACAAAATTGCCATCGGGTATATATACCCTCTCTTCGCGTTCAACCGCACACACCAAGAACTTTTCGGTATACTTTTTCCTGAGTTCTATAAGACTTACATTGTCAAGCGGTGTTTTCTCTTTTATTACAATCTCAACCATCTCAAAATTGCCGCGTGAGAAGGTCTCAACCTTTACAGCAGACGGCAGTTTTAAAACATTAAGCATTTCTCTGGCTGCCGAAAGTTCAGGGTTAACAGCGTGTGAAACCCCTAACTCTTTTCGCAAAATATCACCTTTTTTGGCGTTATATTCGGGATTCCTTATACGCGCAACGGTATGCGAAGCCCCCATCTTTTTTGCCAAAAAGCAGCTTAGCATATTAAATTCATCGGAGCCGGTAACGGCAATAAAAAGCTCTGCCGTATCAACCTCGGCCTCTGTTAACGCTTCATAGTCCGTGCCGCTTCCGCAAATAGTCATGACATCATAAATATTTGTAACCTCCGATATAACGCTCGGGTCATTATCCATAACCGTTAAATCGTGTCCCTCTGCTATAAGGGATTTAATTACCGAAAGACCTACTTTGCCACAACCTACAACCATAATCTTCATAAAAACTACCTGCTTTTAAATAGATTTTTATCTATTATACAACATTTTTTACAAATTTTCCACACTTATTTATCAGGCGGTGTCAGTTGCGTTTTTTTAGCATAAAATGTATTAGGCGGCAATATGAAAGGTCAATTTATAATGATTAATCCTATGCATGATTTTATTGTTATAAACGGCGTAAAATCCGAAGCTTCAGAAATGCCCTTGGCGATGGCGTATATCCGCCGCCAAGAAGTGCTTGATACCTTCCCCACACAAGAAGGTTATTGTTGCGGCACTATATTCCGTGAGCTTTATAAACCGTTTATGGCGGAGATGAGAAAATGAGCGAACAACAAAAATTAAAACGCGCTATACACGCATATGATTTTGCAATTTATGAAATGGTGTTATATCTTGATACCCATCCGCTCGATAAAATGGCGCTTCAAAAGCTTAAACACTATA
>JAZUSW010000039.1:0-2028 GCA_045606925.1 Acutalibacteraceae bacterium
GTGATACCCTGCGGAATTGTTCTTGTATGCAAAACTATTACCTTACGGGTACTGAGCGGTATAGTTTGCTCAGCCGCCATAATAATATTTTTATTGTTGGGCAACACAAATACCGTTCTTGCGGGAGTTGCCTCAATAGCGCGTAAAATATCATCGGTGCTCGGGTTCATTGTCTGGCCGCCCGAAACCACCGTATCAACACCTAAATCCTTAAAAAGTTCTTCAAGACCGGCACCAGCACTTACCGATACGAAGCCAATATCCTTTACCGGCTCGGCAGGGGTAAATATTTCTTCGCGGGATTCACTCTTCGCCGCTTTTTTGGGTTTATTTGTTGCATCGTGTTTAGCGCGTTCGTGTTGGTCACGCATATTTTCTATCTTGAGTTTAACAAGTTGACCGAAAGTAATACCCTCTTCAAGAGCTTTACCGGGATGGTCAGTATGAACGTGAACCTTGATAATCTCTTCATCATCAACCACAACAACGCAGTCACCTATCGTTTCAAGGAATGAGCGGAGCTCACTTGGTTCTTTTGTTATATTTTCATCACGGTTTACTATAAACTCGGTGCAGTAGGTGAAGGTGATTTCGGTTTCAAACTCACCTGCGGCGTTTCTGCCTTCCCACTCATCCGCGCTTTCTTCGGCTGCAGTTTCGGTCTTATTGGCAGTTTCAATCATTTTTCCGTCTTTAAACACCGAATACATACCTTCGAGTATAACAACGAAGCCGCGGCCGCCCGCATCAACAACGCCTGCCTGTTTAAGCACGGGCAAGAGCTCGGGTGTTTCGGCAAGGGCTTTATTTGCACCCGCCATAGCCGCCTCAAAAACCGATAGAGCATCGGCGCCGTTTTTGAATGCTTCCTCAGCAAATTCAGAAGCCACCCTGGCAACCGTTAATATTGTGCCCTCGGTAGGTTTCATAACCGCTTTATAAGCCGCTTCAACCCCCAACTTGAAGGCATCCTTTAAATTCTCTGCCGTAACATACTCGGCACCCTTTAATCCGTTAGCAACACCACGGAACAAAAGAGATGTAATAACACCTGAATTGCCACGAGCACCCCTTAGCAATGCCGATGCGGCAACCTTTGCCACCTGACCGGCTGTTTGACCGCTTAAACCTTCAAGTTCTCTTGCGGCGTTGCCGATACTAAGCGACATATTTGTACCTGTGTCACCATCGGGTACGGGGAAAACATTTAAATCATCTACCTGTTTGCGATTGTTAGCTATATTGTTTGCTGCCGAAATAATGGCATCGCGCAACATATCTCCGTTAAACAAAATAAAACAACTCCTTTTAAAAGGCCAAAACTATTCTTGGATACCGTCTACCTTAACGGTAACTTTTTCAACCTTGATGCCGATTGCCTCATCCACCGTAAATCTAACCTTGTTTACAATGCTTTTAGCAATAGCGTTAATATTCATACCGTAAGAAACAATGATGTGCAAATCCACCGAAATGCTATCTTCATTGCCTTTTACGACAATACCCTTATTTGCATACTCTTTTTTGGACAACAAACCTAAAATGCGCTGTCTTTTACCGCCGGGCGCCATACCAACAACACCGTAACAGGATGAAACCGCGTTGCCTATAAGTTTTGTAAGGTACTCGTTAGTGATGCTTATTGTTCCTAATCTGGTTTCGTAAGCGAGCATTATAATGTCCTCCTTGAATTATTCTAAATTCAGCGTATTTAAAACACTGTATATATCCATACTTGAAAAAATTTGCGGCTCTTTGATTTCCTCGCTGCAAAATAAAATGCCGGTTCTATAACAAATGGGGATTATTTGCAGTTCCGACACCGCCATACTTGCCACATCCGAAACGGTGCTTTTGCCATTGTAAACGCCCTTTACAACCTCTTCAAAGGTGACCGCCTGCGGTCCTTCGGTTTGGTTTTCCTCACCTTCGGTTTTTTTAGCGTCAGCTTTTTCAATACCGTACGCCGCCTTGCCGCCCGAACACAAAAGTTCGGTTAAATCCATATTGTCGTTTATATTAACCTCT
>JAZUSW010000040.1:0-3012 GCA_045606925.1 Acutalibacteraceae bacterium
ATTCCTGGAGGTATTTTTTATGGCTAAAGATATAATTTTTGGCGAAGAGGCAAGAAAAGCCCTTCAAGCAGGTGTTGATAAGTTGGCCGATGCCGTTAAGGTAACACTCGGTCCCAAGGGAAGAAATGTTGTACTTGATAAAAAGTATGGTTCACCCCTTATCACAAACGATGGCGTAACTATTGCCAAGGAAATTGAGCTTGACGACCCCTTCGAAAATATGGGCGCCCAGCTTGTAAAGGAAGTTTCGGTTAAAACAAATGATGCCGCCGGTGACGGTACAACCACCGCAACCGTTTTGGCACAAGCGCTTATTCTTGACGGAATGAAAAATGTTGCCGCCGGTGCAAATCCGATGGTTGTTAAAAAAGGAATTAAACTGGCAGTTGATACCGCTATTGCAACCGTTGTAAGTAATTCGCAAAAGGTTAGCGGAAGTGAGGATATCGCAAGGGTAGCGGCCGTTTCTTCGGGTGATGAGTTTATAGGTAAGCTTATAGCCGAGGCAATGGAAAAGGTGAGTGCCGATGGCGTAATTACGGTTGAAGAATCAAAAACTGCAGAGACCTATACGGAAGTGGTTGAAGGTATGCAGTTTGACCGCGGATATTTATCCCCCTATCTTGTTACCGATACCGATAAAATGGAAGCGGTTTTAGATGACGCGTGGATTCTTATTACTGATAAAAAAATCACTAATATTGCAGAACTTTTGCCTTTGCTTGAGCAAATTGTTCAAACAGGCAAAAAACTGCTTATAATTGCTGAGGATATTGAAAACGAAGCGCTTTCTACATTGGTGCTTAATAAGCTTCGCGGTACATTTACCTGTGTTGCGGTAAAAGCCCCCGGTTTTGGTGACCGTAGAAAAGAAATGCTTCGCGATATAGCAATTCTTACAGGCGGCGAGGTAGTAACCGAGGAATTGGGACTTGAACTTAAAGATGCAACGGTAGATATGCTTGGTCGCGCCCGTCAAATTAAGGTGGGCAAGGAAAATACAATTATTGTTGACGGTGCAGGTCATCCCGATGAAATTAAGGCGAGGGTTGGTCAAATTAAGACTCAAATTGAAACCACAACATCTGATTTTGACCGTGAAAAACTGCAAGAAAGACTTGCAAAACTTGCAGGCGGTGTAGCAGTTGTTAAGGTCGGTGCCGCAACCGAAATAGAAATGAAGGATAAAAAGCTTCGCATAGAAGATGCTCTTTCAGCGACAAAAGCCGCAGTAGAGGAAGGTATCGTTGCAGGTGGCGGTGTTGCCCTTGTAAATGCAATCCCATCGGTTAAATCGTTGCTTGATACTACTGAGGGTGACACCAAAACAGGTGTTGCAATAGTGCTCAAAGCATTAGAAGCGCCAATACGCCAGATTGCCGCAAATGCAGGTCTTGAAGGCAGTGTAATAGTTGAAAAAATTGTTTCCAGCGGCGAGATTAATTATGGTTTTGATGCTTATAATGAAGTTTACACCGATATGATTGCTGCCGGTATTGTAGATCCCACAAAGGTTACCCGTTCAGCACTTGAAAATGCCGCAAGTGTGGCTTCAATGGTGTTGACAACCGAGACTCTTGTAGCCGACAAAAAAGAAGATGCCGCCGCTATTGCGGCTCCTGCCGGAGCCGGTATGGGCTCAATGTATTAAAAATAAAGAGGGAAAGGTATATAACCTTTCCTTTTTTATTTGACATAAGCAGTATTTTGCCGTAAAATAGAGGAAAAGATTATATTAATGGGGATGTTTTAAATGCGTAAAGATTTAACGATGCTTATGGACCTTTATGAAATGACTATGGCAAACGGTATACTTACCAGTGATATGCGTGATACCGTAACATATTTCGATATGTTTTTCCGCCGTGTGCCAGATGAAGGCGGCTTTGCTATTATGGCGGGTCTTGAGCAGTTAATAGAGTATTTTAATAATCTTGAATTTACCGATGAAGATATTGAGTACTTAAAAGGGCTGAACCTTTTTTGTGATGAGTTTATAGATTATCTTAAAAACTTCAAATTTGAGTGCGATGTATGGGCGATTCCCGAGGGAACACCTATTTTTCCCGCAGAGCCGATTTTAACGGTACGCGGTCCTGCAATTCAGGCGTTTATGGTAGAAACAATGGTGCTTTTAACCATAAATCACCAGTCGCTTATAGCCACTAAGGCGAATCGTATTGTAACCGCTGCACAAGGCAGGGTAGTTATGGAATTCGGCGCCCGCCGTGCCCACGGATACGATGCCGCAATTTATGGCGCGAGAGCAGCGGTTATCGGCGGTTGTGCGGGTACTTCCTGTGTTAAATCGGCAAAGGAGTTTAATGTAAAAGCATCCGGAACAATGGCACATAGCTGGGTGCAGCTTTATGATGATGAGTATACTGCTTTTAAAACCTATGCCGAGCGTTATCCCGATAGTTGTATGCTGCTTGTTGATACCTACAATGTATTAAAATCGGGTATCCCTAATGCTATTCGCGTTTTTGATGAGGTTTTAAAGCCGATGGGTAAGCGCCCCTTAGGTATCAGAATAGATAGCGGTGATATTACCTATATTACGAGTAAAGTTCGCAAAATGCTTGATGATGCAGGTTATCCCGACTGTAAAATTTGTGTTTCCAACTCACTTGACGAGTACCTTATCCGCGATATGATTATGCAGGGCGCTAAGGTCGATAGCTTTGGTGTCGGTGAGCGCCTTATAACTGCTTCGAGCGAGTCGGTTTTCGGCGGTGTATATAAACTTGCGGCAGTTGAGAAGGATGGCGAGATAATTCCCAAAATCAAGATAAGCGAAAATACCGCTAAAATCACAATTCCCGGTGTTAAAATTCCGTGAAGTCGGATCGTAGCCATGTCGTTCTGTGAGCCAAGGAGTTGAAAATGAAAATTGTCTTCCTAAGACCGCTTGGCCTCCGACTTAGTTGAGAAGGATGGCGAGATAATTCCCAAAATCAAGATAAGCGAAAATACCGCTAAAATCACAATTCCCGGTGTTAAAATTCCGTG
>JAZUSW010000041.1:0-2521 GCA_045606925.1 Acutalibacteraceae bacterium
AGGTTGTTGTACCCAATAAGGGTGATGATAGAGACCGCCATACCGTATTTCTTGATGAGCGCCTTATCGCTACACCCGCCATTGCGATTGGCGAGTGTAAAAGTCTCGTTTGTGAAATGGCAGATTTAACACATCAGTCCTTCCGCGATGCACTCGGGTTACTTAACTCATATTCTGATGAAAAGGCAACCGAAATCCGCACAGTTGAAGGCGTTATCGATAGATACGAGGACAAGCTCGGCACATATCTTGTAAAATTGGCAGGTATGGATTTATCGATTAACGAATCACGAGAGGTTGGCCGTTTGCTTCACTCAATCGGCGATTTTGAGCGTATTTCCGACCACGCTGTCAACATAGTTGATGCAGCCGATGAAATACATAAAAAGAAAATCGCTTTCTCGGATAAAGCAACTAACGAGCTTAAGGTTGTTGCCGATGCCGTTACTGAAATAATCAGTATTACGGTTGATTCGTTTAAAAATGACGATATGCTGCTTGCCGCTGAGGTTGAACCGCTTGAAGAGGTTATTGATAACCTTAAAAGCACACTTCGTGAGCGCCACGTATTGCGTTTGCAAGAAGGTAAATGCACCATTGAGCTTGGTTTTGTATTCAATGATTTGTTATCAAATTACGAGCGCATTTCCGACCACTGCTCCAATATAGCCGTTTCAACAATACAGTTGCACAGCGATAAACAGGATGCACATAAGTATCTGCGCAAATTAAAATCAGGCGAAAATGAGCAATATATCGGTGAATTTAATGTGTACTCCGAAAAATATACAGTTTAATAATAAAAATACCACCCGCATAGTGTGTGCGGGTGGTATTTTTTCGTATATAACACTAAATGTACTGACGGCGCTTGGGTGCGCTCTTTATTGGCCTGTCGGTCACGCAATTATTCTTTGCAAAAAATAAGCAGGTTGCGTAAAAAGCCTTCCTCCGAGAGGAAGGTGGCACACTGCAAATCAAATATATGGTATTAGGTATGCTTTGACAGTGTGACACAAGGAGACTGTGTGACTTTGAGTTTAGATTAGCTTTGTAATAACGCGCTCTCCCTCAGTCACCTTCGGTGACAGCTCCCTCCCGGAAGGAGCCTTTTACACAAAATTGTGCATCTGTTTATTTTTCTATTCATTGGCATATCTTTTTAAACCACGCGCCTTTTAAATGGATTTGCCCTTATCAACGGTATTTTTGTAAAATTAAAAGTGAGAAAACAAGAGAAAAAACGAGCAAATAAGAGAAAAAACGAGTTTTGACTTTTTAAATTAATTTTTTTTAAAAAAAGGTGTTGACTTATATTAAACGGTATGGTATTATACTTAGGCACGAAAAAAATTTGGAGGTAATGTTATGTCTACATTTATGGCAAAGACTGCTGATATTCAGCGTAAATGGTATATCGTAGATGCTGCTAACAAACCGCTTGGCCGCACAGCCGTTAAGGTTGCTGATTTGCTCCGCGGTAAAGGTAAGCCCGAGTTTACACCCCACGTTGATTGCGGCGACCACGTTATCGTTATTAACGCAGCCAATGCAGTTTTAACAGGCAAAAAGCTTGACCAGAAATTCTACCGTCGTCATACCGGTTATATCGGCGGCCTTAAAGAAGTTAAATATTCAACTCTTATGGCAACCCGCCCCGAGCTCGCAGTTGAACTCGCAGTTAAAGGTATGGTTCCGGATACCACAATCGGCCGCAAGGCGCTCACCCGTCTTCACGTTTATGCCGATGCTAATTATGTTCAGGTAGCTCAAAAACCTGAGAAAATCGAAGATTAAGGAAGGGAGACAGAATAATGTTTGAAGGAAAGCCCTATTTTTACGGTACCGGCAGAAGAAAAAGTTCTGTTGCCCGCGTACGTATCTACAATGGTACAGGTAAAGTAACCATTAACGACCGCGATATTGATGATTATTTCGGTCTTGAAACACTTAAACTTATCGTTCGTCAGCCGCTTAACCTTACAGGTACTGCTGATAAGTTCGATATCGTTTGCCGCGTAAACGGCGGCGGTGTTACGGGTCAGGCCGGTGCTATCCGCCACGGTGTTGCCCGTGCCCTTTTACAATATGACGCTGAGCTTCGTGCTGAGCTTAAGAAGGCCGGCTTCCTCACTCGTGACCCGAGAATGAAGGAAAGAAAGAAATACGGTCTCAAAGGCGCTCGTCGTGCACCCCAGTTCTCAAAGAGATAATCTGTATTATTTCGAAATTTCAGCACTCACGAAAGTGGGTGCTGTTATTTTACTCCTCGCGGCTCGTCGTGGCGCTCACGGCGCCCGTCCCTTTTGTCGCTTTGCGACATTTCCCCACACCGTGGGGAATCACCCCAGTTCTCAAAGAGATAATTTCTATTGTTTCAAAATTTCAGCACTCACGAAAGTGGGTGCTGTTTTTTTTACTCCTCGCGGCTCGTCGTGGCGCTCACGGCGCCCGTCCCTTTTGTCGCTTTGCGACATTTCCCCACACCGTGGGGAATCACCCCAGTTCTCAAAGAGATAAT
>JAZUSW010000042.1:0-2544 GCA_045606925.1 Acutalibacteraceae bacterium
ATGACTGTATTAAAAACACCATTGATAATACGCCTGACCGCCGTTACGGTGTTAATTTTGAACTTTGCATACCAAAACTTATAAAATATTTAGGTATTGATTATGAATAATAAAAATTCAAGAACCGAGCAACTTTTAGGACAACAGGCATTAAATAAATTAAAGGATGCACGGGTTGCTGTTTTTGGTGTCGGTGGGGTAGGCGGATATACTCTTGAAGCGCTGGTCCGTACGGGCGTTGGAAATATAGATGTTTTTGATGCCGACACGGTGGGGGATACCGATTTTAACCGTCAGATTATAGCGGTCGAAAACGAGCTTGGCAACAAAAAAACGGATGCTGCGTATAACCGCGCTAAAAGCATAAATAAGGATATAAATATTGTAACACACGATATTTTTTATCTTCCCGATACAGCCGAGAGTGTGGATTTATCGGTGTATGATTATATCGTTGACGCCGTTGATACCGTTACTGCCAAAATAGAACTTATTGTCCGCGCAAATAAATTGGGTGTACCAATAATATCGGTTATGGGTACGGGCAATAAGATGGATGCCTCACGCCTTACGGTTTCGGATATCTATAAAACCCAAAACTGTCCGCTATCGCGCATTATGAGATATGAGCTTAAAAAACGCGGCATTAAAAAATTAAAGGTTGTCTGGTCACCCGAAATACCGGCAAAGGTAACGGTAGACTCAACCGCCGCAAATCACACACCCGCAAGTTGCATTTTTGTACCCGCAGCCGCAGGCATTATAGCCGCAGGCGAAGTTGTCCGCGATATAATTAAGGAAGAAAAATAGGATAATTTTAATCTAAAAAAGACGGCATCAGCCGTCTTTTTGTCGTTTGTAGGGGAGGCATTTATGCCTTCCGCTTGCGGAACGGATAAATCCGTTCCCTACGATATTTTGGGAACACAAGGGGACGGTTCTGTGTGTTAATATATTTATATCCGTGCCGAAGGCACACCGAAATTATTCATTATTCAATATTCATCATTCACTAAAAAAAGACGGCATCAGCCGTCTTTTTTGCATTGTGTTCCATCGTGCTTTATTTCGTAGTTGTCTTTATAAATCAAATCTTCAATAAACACAAACTCGTAACCCTGGTCTTTAAGCGTTTTCAGTATTTGCGGCAACGCTGCAGGGGTATGGTCGGCATCGTTGTGGAAAAGCACGATGCTGCCGTTTTTAACCTTGGATACTACTCTATGGCAAATACTGTCGGGCGTGGCATTATCCTTCCAGTCGAGAGAATCAACCGACCACTGTATACACGCCATATTTGCATTAGCTGTGGCATCGATGGTGTTGTTATCATAGTCGCCGTACGGTGGGCGGAAAAGCGTTGGAGTTCTATTAGTTATAGCCGCAATTTTTTCGTTACAGGCGGTTAGTTCATTGGTCATTTGAGTAACGCTTAACTGCGGCATATGGGGATGGGTGTTTGAGTGATTCTCAATACGGTGACCGGCATCGCTTAGCTGTTTTACCGATTCGGGATACTTATCCACCCACGCGCCAACCACAAAAAATGTTGCGGGAACATCATATTCCGCTAATATGTTTATAAGCGTTTCGGTATCATCGTTACCCCAAGCCGCATCAAAGCTTATGGCTATTTTCTTTTCTTCGGTTTCAACACAATAAATCGGTAGTTTGCGATCACCCTTTGCAAAAGTGACAACCGAACCTACAATAATCAGCGTTAATGAAAGCAGTATGCAGGAAGCCGCCATCAAATGTTTGCGGGTTATAACAATCATTTTCATAATATCACCAAACCTTTAATAGATATTATGAGGTATGGGCGCGTCCGTATTACAGGATTTAGCGGTTAGGGACTATGATTTTAGAGAAAAAAAGACCACACAGTTACCTGTGTGGTCTTGTGTTGGCACCTACTTATTTTCCCGGGCAGCTGCCCGCCAAGTATCTTCAGCGCAAGTGAGCTTAACTTCCGTGTTCGGGATGGGAACGGGTGGACCCTCACCGCAATCAGCACCAACTACAAGTGCGTACCTTTCGGTACTATATATAAACAGTTTACACTGTTTACTTTTTTTAAAAAATGGTGACCCGTACGAGATTCGAACTCGTGTTGCCGGCGTGAGAGGCCGGAGTCTTAGGCCACTTGACCAACGGGCCACATATATAAACGCTTTCGGGCTCTAAACTCAAATGGTGCACCATCAGACGAGGCGTAAACAAAACCTTTCAGTGAACGGTTTTGTAGCCGAGAGTCCCTTCCAAGAGCACAAGTAAAACGCTGCGCGATTGGTTAGAACTGTCAAATGGCAACATATCAAAAACTTCACAATATGAGCGAAGAAAAGTCAGTTAAAGTGGTGCACCATCAGGGACTCGAACCCGGGACACCCTGATTAAGAGTCAGGTGCTCTACCAACTGAGCTAATGGTGCATGTTGGTTTAACGCACCTTCAAAACTGAACAAAGTATATATGGAAGACGAGAATCAAAGTAGGTCAAGCCCTCGGTCTATTAGTACTGCCAAGCTCAGACGTCACCGCC
>JAZUSW010000043.1:0-23935 GCA_045606925.1 Acutalibacteraceae bacterium
GTTGGGTCCATACCGTCAAACGAGCCGCGAAGTGAAGCGTACTCAAACACCATTGCTTCAAGCGGAACATTTCCTGTACGCTCTCCTATACCGAGCAATGAGCAGTTTACTGCTGATGCACCGTAAAGCCAAGCCGTTGCGGCATTTGAAACTGCTTTATAAAAATCGTTATGACCGTGCCACTCTAACATATCGCTTGGAACATCGGAATAGTGCTGTAAGCCGTAAATAATGCCCGGTACGCTTCTTGGCAATGCAACTTCGGTATAAGGTACACCGTAACCCATCGTATCACAAGCGCGAATTTTAACTGGAATACCCGCCTCGCTTGATAATTTCATAAGCTCATTTACAAATGGCACAACAAAGCCGTAAAAATCCGCCCTTGTTATATCTTCCAAATGACAGCGCGGCATAACACCCGCTTCAAACGCATCGGACACTGCGGCTAAATAGCCCTCCATTGCTTGTTTACGGGTTTTGCCTAATTTTTTGAAAATATGATAATCACTACAGGAAACCAAAATACCCGTTTCTCTTATACCCAAATCCTTAACAAGTTTAAAGTCTTCTTTACTGGCCCTAATCCAAGTGGTGATTTCAGGAAATTTAAGACCTAAGTCCATACACTTTTCTATTGCTTCCCTATCCTTTTGGCTATAAACAAAAAACTCGCTCTGGCGGATAATTCCATACGGACCGCCCAGTTTTGAAAGTAATTTATACAAATCTACAATTTGTTTTACCGAATATGGCTCAACCGACTGTTGACCATCACGGAAAGATGTATCTGTTATCCAAATCTCTTCGGGCATATCCATAGGCACGCGGCGGTGGTTGAAGGGCACTTTGGGAATCTCTGAATAATTGTAAATATCGCGCCAAAGATTTGGGGCTTCAACATCCTGTAAACTATACTTATAGGACTTTTGCTCTAACAAATTTGATTTTTTAGATATTTCAAGCATTGTTCTTCTCCATTCGTATATTCGCAAATTCGTTTATTCGCGTATTTATGTATACAATTATACAAAACAAAAAGGGATATGTCAACACATATCCCTCCATTTTTTGCCTTATTTAAAGGTTTTTCTTATATTTTTATGGATTTTTCGCAAATAAAGATTTGCAACACGCACCAACACTATATCATAATAATAAAAAGTGATATTTGCGAGTACCCCAAATGCTATTATTCCCCATTTACCCAATGGGCCGAAATCATCAAACGGTATACCTAAAATCTTAGTTAGAATAAAATACACCGCTGCTACCGACACATTGAATATAGTGAATTTAAGTAGATATTGCACCAACCTGTTTGGAATTTTTTCGATAAAAGATTTTAATATCGGGTAATAACCAAACAATAAAAGGTACATAAGCTTTGCCTCGGGCTCGGCAAAAATCAAGCACAAGACCGATGTTACAATATATGTAAACCACGGCCATCTGCCCCCTATTTCAATCAGCACCACAAGTCCTGCAAGTCCCGCAACTGCCGGTACGGCATAGGTGAAATACGGAAAATAGGACAGCATCATAAGTGCTACCGCCAAAGCCGACATCATAGCGCAAAAGGTTATTTTGGAAGTTGTTTTCATTGCACTGCACCTAACAACAAGGTATTAAATCTCCGCCCATCATTTCGCAACAACAGTCCATACAACAAAGGGTTGTGCACGGGTCGGAGGTACAGCAACCGCCCATATTGTTAGAACTTGAATATGGGTTGCCGCGATTAAAGTTTTGTCTTTGCATACGGTTAAACGCTTCTCGATATTCGGCATTGGACGGGTCCATACGACAGGCATTTGAAAAGCTTGTATACGCGCCCTCAAACCAACCGCGGCGATAAAGTACCGAGCCGTTTAAAAAATACCACTCGGCATTTCTTGCCGAGACAGGTACACCGTCCAACAGTTCTTGCGCTTCTTCCAATCGGTTTTGGGATATGAGTGAACGGATATCGGCAAACTGAGAAGAGCCGCTATAATTTGTGCTTGATGAATTTGTTCCGCCCGATTTTCTACTGTTGATTATAGCATCGTATGCTTCGTTTATCTCTTGCATTTTCTCCTTCGCCAAATCGGACAAAGGATTATCCGCATAATTATCGGGATGGTATTTTCGTGCCAACTCACGATATGCTTTCTTTATTTCTTCATCCGTAGCAGTTGAGGGTATGCCAAGCACTTCATACGGGTTTTTCATATTTCTAACTCCTTTTTTGCTGTATCTTCAAGGCCTAAATACAGTATATTTCCTAAAATGTTTTTTAATTGCTTTATCTCTATAAGCTCAAATGCCTTTATAGCTTCGGCAATACATATATCTATTTGTCTTTTAGCATCCTGCTTATAATTCTCGTTATCCTTATAAGGATTAAAATTATGCTTTTTTATATCATCGGGCAAATCCTTTGCCGCATCTAAAATATAGATATATCTGCCCACACAGTAGCCCATACGCGATAGTGCCCTACGGCTAAACTCATCCGCGCTGCAAAGTTCAAATACCTTTGAAAGCATAACGGCGGTGGGCTCTGCCGCGGCATCAATACCGCAATCGGCTTTACTTTGCACCGTTGTTTGCGCTTTATAATATTCTTTAAAAATGCTATCTACCGCAGTATTAATCTTTGCCGCTTTTTTATACGCAAAAGCAAAAGAAGGTTTAAGCAACCAATATTTGATTTTGCCGATTCCCTTTTCATCCTCTAAATTATCAAGCAATTTATAATAAAGCATTATCATTGCCGATGAAGCCGCAAAAGACAAGCTTTCCTGTTTATTTTTACAGTAATTACATTTTTTAAGCGGATTCAAAGCGCAACTTTTACGAAAGGTATCGGGGAAGCCATCGGTTAGCGACATATTAAGCAATGCCAAAAAGGTAAAATCGTAACTCAGGGTAAAACGCGCTAAGATACCGTATTTTTTGCCGAGTTCACGACAAAGCGAACAGTAAACGGCTTTATACATTTCCCACTCTTTTATACGCATTTCCGGCTTGTATGCCTTTACATATCCAAACATTTTACCCCTCCTTACAATATATTAGCAGTACTCGTACAACAATTAGTTAATAATGTGTAAATATTACAGTAAATTTTTAAGAAATTGACCTGTAAAAGACTCATCACAATGGGCTACCTGTTCAGGTGTGCCAACACACAACACCGTTCCGCCATTATCGCCACCTTCGGGACCTAAATCTATAAGATAGTCGGCAGTCTTTATTACATCTAAGTTATGCTCAATGACCACTACCGTATTGCCGCCATCCACCAAACGCTGTAAAACATCAATTAACATATGCACATCGTATGAATGCAGGCCTGTGGTTGGCTCATCCAGTATATAAATGGTTTTACCCGTGCTGCGTTTTGACAGTTCAGTAGCAAGTTTTACGCGTTGCGCTTCACCGCCCGAAAGGGTTGTTGCGGGTTGTCCGATTTTAATATATCCAAGCCCAACATCATAAAGTGTTTGCAGCTTACGCTTAATTTTAGGAACGGCTGAAAAGAAATTGAGTCCCTCCTCAACAGTCATTTCTAAAACATCGTAAATACTTTTATCCTTATATTTTATACTCAAGGTTTCACGGTTATAACGGCAACCGCCGCAAACCTCACACGGCACATAAATATCGGGTAAAAAATGCATTTCAATCTTAATTATACCGTCACCCTCACACGCTTCACACCTGCCGCCTTTAACATTAAAGGAAAATCTACCGGCGCCGTACCCGTGCGCTTTTGCATCGCGCGTTTCGGCAAATAATTCCCGTATATCCCCAAAAACGCCTGTATAGGTTGCGGGGTTTGAACGCGGAGTGCGACCTATAGGTGACTGGTCGATATTTATTATCTTATCCAAATACTCCTGTCCCGTGATTTTTTTGAATTTGCCCGGAAAAGTTTTAGCCCCGTTTAATTCGCGAGAAAGATATTTTTGTATTATCTCATTAACCAGCGAAGATTTGCCCGAGCCCGACACACCAGTAACACCCGTAAATGTGCCAAGCGGAATTTTTACATCAACATCTTTAAGGTTATTTTCAGCCGCGCCCGTAACGGTAAGATAATTTCCGTTTCCCTTGCGCCGTTTGGTTGGAACGGGTATTTTACGCCTTGCGGCAAGATAATCGGCAGTAAGTGAATTTTCGCACTTTTTAAGCTCATCTACCGTACCCGAAAACACAACATTACCGCCGTGTATACCCGCACCCGGACCGATATCAACAACATAATCTGCCGAGCGTATAGTATCTTCATCGTGCTCAACAACTATCAGGGTATTGCCAAGATCACGCAATTTTTTAAGCGTAGAAATCAGTTTTTCGTTATCGCGTTGGTGAAGGCCTATACTGGGTTCATCAAGTATATAAAGTACGCCCATAAGAGAAGAGCCGATTTGGGTTGCCAAGCGTATGCGCTGACTCTCACCGCCAGATAGTGTTCCCGACTCACGAGCAAGTGTTAAATAGTCAAGACCTACGCTTTTTAAAAAGTTCAGGCGTTCGTTAATTTCCTTTACTATGGGGGCGGCTATCTTGGCTTTAAAATCGCCAAAATCAATGCTATCCATAAATTTTATCATATTAGTAATCGAAAGGCGGCAACATTCATCAATATTTTTACCGTTTACGGTTACTGCCAACGCCTCGGGTTTTAAACGGGTGCCCTTACAGTCGGGACACTCGCACTCATTCATATATCCCTCTATCTCACGGCGCGAAATTTCACTCTTAGATTCACGGTAACGGCGTTCAAGATTATTAACAACACCCTCAAATGCAGCATAATACTCACTGTTGCCCCAATGGTCACTGCGGCGAAGTTTTATTTTTGTATCGCCCGTGCCGTAAAGCACTGCATTTTTTGCCTCATCAGACAAATCTTTAAACGGTGTATTGATATCAAAGCCGTAATGCTCGGCAAGACCGTTATAATACATCGTAGCAATAGTGCCTTGGTTTGGATACACCCAAGAATTTATGCCCCAACCCGATGCCCTGATTGCACCATCTATAATAGATTTTGTATCATCCGCTATAATTAAGCGCAAATCAATCTTCATAAATTTGCCGATACCTGTGCACTTAGGACAAGCACCCGCAGGACTGTTAAACGAAAACAGCGTTGGGGTGATTTCGGGCAAACTCACATTATGCTCATCACAGGCATAGTTTTGTGAAAAGCGCAGTTCTTCACCACCGATTACATCAACCGTTATAATTCCGTTTGTAAGTTTTGCGGCAGTTTCTATGCTGTCTGCCAAGCGGCTTTTTATATTTTCCTTTACAACCAAACGGTCAATGATAATATCTATATAGTGCTTCTTATTTTTTTCGAGCTTTATTTCTTCGGACAACTCATACAAAAGTCCATCAATACGCACACGCACAAAGCCCGATTTTTTAGCCGCTTCAAGCTCCTTGACATACTCACCTTTTCTGCCACGGGCTATAGGTGCCATAACCTGAATTTTGGTGCCTTCGGTCAGGCGCATAACGCTATCAACTATTTGGTCGGTTGTTTGCTGTTTGATTTCCTTACCGCATATAGGACAGTGCGGTGTGCCTACCCTTGCGTACAAAAGGCGCAAATAATCATATATTTCGGTTATTGTACCAACCGTTGAACGAGGATTTTTTGATGTTGTTTTTTGGTCGATTGAAATGGCAGGTGAAAGCCCTTCAATGCTTTCAACATCGGGCTTTTCCATTTGACCCAAAAACATACGGGCATAAGAAGACAAGGACTCAACATACCTGCGTTGTCCCTCAGCATAAATAGTATCAAAAGCCAACGAAGATTTGCCCGAACCCGAAAGACCCGTAAACACAACCAGTTTATCACGCGGAATTTCGAGATTTATGTTTTGCAAATTATTGGCTTTGGCGCCCCGTATAACTATTTTATCTATTGCCATTTAATCCCCTCAAAAAAATATTTACATATATATTATTTTACCGCATTTTTTAAAAAAAGTAAACATATATAATAAAAATCCTTTCCCAAAAAACGAGAAAGGATTTTTTGCTATGCTTTATTTTTTTTGAATATTTTGCCCAATAACTCAAACATAAAGGTTTCCCTTAAAACTGCAAGTAAAACAATATAAACAACAACACCAAGCCCTATGCCGATAAGTGATGTTTCAACCTCCACAGGCATCGGTTTTATGACAAAATAAACCGTTACTGCCATAATTGCCGCCGCTATAAAGTTCTTTGTGCCCGAGAATAATACCGAAAGTTTAAAATCTTTCCGAACAAAGAAAAATTGAAGCAACATAACGGTTATCTCACCGATACAGGTGGCGATTGCAGCGCCGTAGCATCCCCATTTTGTAATCAAAATGGAATTCATAAAAACATTCACAACAAGCCCCAGTGCAACCGAAATTGTGTATTCCTTGGTTTTTCTTGTAGGTAACAAAAACTGTGTGCCCAAAATATTACTTATGCCGATAAATATAACTATCGGTGCCAAAAACACCGTACAGTATGCCGATGGCTCAAACCCATCGCCCAAAAACCAAGGGATTGTTTTTGGTGCCACAGCCATAATGCCAAAAGTTACAGGATACGCTATTGTAAACAGAAACTTGAACGATTTATTTATATAGTATCTTATACCTGCAAAATCACCTTTTGCGTATCTATCGGCTATTCGCGAAAGCATAACTGCGCCGAGAGATGTTACAATCGAAAGTACTATACGCACGATTTTTTCCGACTGGCTGTAATATCCAACCTGAAAATAGTCGGAAAATATTCTTATCATAGTTTTATCGATATGGGTGTAAATTGATGTTGCAATTTGCGGGATAAAGACAAGCAATACCGGTACTATATGCTTTGTTATACCAAAAAATGTTAAATACGTAGCCGAAAGATATTTTGGCAACGTAATCCAAAGCGATAAACAACCTATAAGATTAGCACCCGCGGTGCAAACAATATATATGCCTAAATCTTCCTCGGTTTTTACATAGGTAAAAATCAAAATCAGCGCCAATGCTTTAACTATAAGGTTGCGCAACGCCTTGAGTTTAAATTCCTCAATACCTTGATAAAACCAACTTATATCAAATAAATTTGCGAAAAGTTCAATGATAAAAATAGCGTAATAAAGCGAATAACTGGTACTGTTTAATACAATCAGCAAAAAGTATACAACCATACTTATAGTAACAGTTACAAGGCGGAAAATACTTAACTCAAAAAACACACGTGTGCGTTTTCTTGGGTTATCCTTACAGGATGCAATTTCACGCTGACCGTACAAATTAAGTCCCACACAACCGAATAATGCGAAATATGATACCATCGAGTAGAAGAAATTATACAAACCTATGTTTTCATCCCCCAGTATACGAGACACATAGGGCATTGTAATTATAGGGGTTATAAAAATCATTACCTGATAGCATAAATTATATAAGTAATTACTTACAAGTTTGTTTTTCATAAACCTTTATCCGCTTTATAAAAAGCGGAAATCCTTTTTAAATAATAATGTTATTATACTCCTTTTTGGCTGTACTTTCAAGACAAAAAATAAGGACCGAAACTCAAACTCGGTCCTTATTAATTTATTTTTCAAAACTCGATTTATTGGGGAATTTTTTATCCAGCAGTTGTAATACAAACTTTTGCTCGGCATCAAAATCAATATCCGGTTTATCATCACTTAAACATATCATTTTTTGTTTGCCGTACAGGATTGCATCCTTTATTTCTTTATCATCTCTGCCGATTGAATAAAATTTACCCTGCGGTTTTTTTGCTTGTATAAATTTTCCTGATACAAACTGCCAATAACGGATAAGCCATTGGTTTACATCATCGTTACTTCTAAAACGGTGCGAACAGGTATCATCAAAAATAGCTTCTTCCCTATCCCATAATTCTCTAAGTGTGTCTTTAAGAATCGGTATTGGCAGGTGAGGGTTTTCAAACTCCGAAAAGCCCTTAACTGCCAACATATAAAGGTTTTTAATAGTCGCTTTTGGTGAAGTTATGGAAAACCATTTTTTCCAGTTTTTCTTTAAAACTTCGCGTTTATTAAAGTTTTTGTTTATAACCATCATATCATTGCCGATAATATGGTCAATCCCACCGGGATAAAATCTGAGCGGTATTTCACATACGGTATCCACCGGTAAACCGTTTTTGAAAAAGTCACATTCTTGTGCCTTATTCAGCAAAATCATATCATCATTAAAAAACACAAACTGCTCTGCAAGGTCTTCAATGCGGTGCAAATTTAATTCAATAGGATTGGCATTAAAAACCGGTAAGTATTTTTTGGGGATATAATCTTTATGATTGACAATGTTAAGTTTTGGGTTGGATGTATCAAGCCACACGGGTAAATGTCCCCAGGTCACGAAATGAATTTTTCTGACCCAAGGCGCATTTTGCTCGATTCCTCTGAAAAAATACGGCAAAAAGCCCCAGTCACGATAGCGGTTCACCCTGTCATCGTTATTTTTGTTTGGTGTGTATTTTTGTTTTTCTTCGAACCACTCGGGGTCGGAGCCATCCACCCATGTAATCACAACATCGATATTATTATTCATTTATAAACTCCTTTGAGCCGTGTTTTAATATATACACAAGTCCACCTAACATAACCCAGAAAAACATTGTATTGGGGGATGTGTGATAAAACATAACACTGACAAACATAGCTGCGGCAGTTAGTGTGACAACACCTGCAGTGATGCCTGACACAAGCAACCTGTATTCTTCTTTTACTTTATAAAAGTTTTTAACAAAATGTTTTATGACAACAAACAACAATGCAGCAAAAGCAATAAGTCCGAGTGTTCCTTGCGACACCATTATGTTGAAAACTTCGTTATCCAATGTTGTGAAAATTCCGTAATCACTGCTTACAAGGTAGTTATTGGGTTGATTTTCTTTAACATACTCCGGAAATTCCTTAAACGAAGTACCTATTGCAAGTGTTTTTGGCGAATCAAGATAGAGCTCAACCGCCCCGCCCCAAACATCAAATCGGCG
Source organism: Acutalibacteraceae bacterium (assembly GCA_045606925.1). Lineage (GTDB taxonomy): Bacteria > Bacillota > Clostridia > Oscillospirales > Acutalibacteraceae > SIG565. Next base: position 9,043 of record JAZUSW010000043.1, read on the forward strand.
GTTACTTACATCATCGGTTAAATCGTATCCTCTGTCAACAGCAAATGGGTCTTCGGTAACATTTGATTCGTTTACCGAAGTTATTATTTCATTATAACCGTCTTTAACAAGGCGCGGAATCATAAATCCGATTACGCCAATAACCGCAACTATAACTATCGCAAAAAGTTTTTTGATAAGCGACTTTTTCTCTTGCTTATAAAGATACATAATACCAAAGAAAACGGCAACCGAAACACCTGTACAAACAGCGCCGGTTCTTGAATCGGAAAGCGCTATGTAAAACACACAAAGAACTATTGCAAGTGAACAAAGAATGGTTACCAATACTTTTTTGTACCTGCAAATAAAATAAATGAGTGCAGCAATCGCTACCGCCGATGTCATAGCGCCGTTATTAGCACTTATAAACACACCGAAAAGGCGACCTATTTTAAAACCGTAAAAATATTCGTATCCCGTATCCTCGGTTATAACCTTGCCATTTATGCCAAGCACCATAAATAATATGCCACCGATAATACATACCACGGTATATGCAACAAACACCTTCATCATAAGTTCCATATCTTTACGGACAGTTTCAATGGGTTTATTTTGGTTTATAAGGTACAGTATTAAAAAGCAATATGCCCAATGCAAACAAAAGACAACATTTTGCTTAAATGATGGTCCAATATTTGCAAGTACAGAAATACCTATACTCCCAAGCAGTCCCACTAAGCACCAAATTGCCGGCATTTTTATATACTCTTTATAATTGATTACCTTATAAAGAATAATAACCAAGCCCAACATAAAGGTAGGCCACATAACAATAGAAATAATAAATTTGCCGTAGGTTATAACATTTGAACCCAATGCGGCATACAACATAAAACAATATATAAATACTTTTTCTATTACTGTTTCAATTTTGGTTGAAACCTTAAGTTTAGACATAATATCCTCCATTTACTTAATAACCGATAGCAATTTTTCTACTTCATCCTTTATATTAAAGCCGTGCCGCGCTATTTCTTCACTCATATCGCGGCGAATTGTAATCTCGGTATTGGCAATTTTATTTGCCCATACCATTGCGGGTTTCTCAATATTTAAAAAACAAACCTTATCGGTTAGTGAAATTTCATCCTTTGGGAAATTATCCGAAAAATAGCACTTTAAATCTGCTGTTTGTGCTTCTACCGCAACCAACGGTAAACCCTCGAATTTTGACGGTAATAAGAATATATCCGCCGCTTGCATAAGTCCCGCAATATCGCCATATGTGCCTAAAAAATGTATTGATGATATAACACCAATGCTTTGGGCGTATTCTTTAACCTCGTTTTCCATATCACCGACACCGGCATAAAGCAAAACAGCATCAGGCTTAATTTTTAAAAGCTCTGCAAATATATCAATTAAATAAATTGGGTTTTTTTGATTAACAATGCGACCTACATGTAAGATAGCAAGTTTATCATCAATACCCAATTCCTGCCTTTTTTGTTCCCTTTTTTTATTATTAAAAAGAAATAACTCGGTATTTATTGCATTTTTTATAACTTTAAAATCTCCCTGCTTTATCGTCCTTTTGGTGAACATATGCTCAGCCGCTTCATAGGAACAAGCAAGTTTTATATCGGCAAAAAAATTCAAAACACCTTTAAAGGTTTTATGAATTCTAACCTTCTCATCAAAACTGTTATGTGAATGTACAATTATCTTCCTGCCGTGCAAAATCGGGGCAAGCATTGTAAGAAATGCGCCCGCGTTCATAATGTTAAAATAAACCTTCTTATACTCTTTATGTTTTTTAAGTATTTTTGAAAATGCCGTGAATTGCCCCAAAAGACTCTCACTTTTCTTTGGAATATGGTAAACCGCCGAGCCGTTTTTCTTTACTTCATCCTCGTAAGCCATTGTTTCCCAGTCGGTAACAAAATCAAATTGGATTTTTTCTTTTGGGATGTTGCGGTACATATTCATCATATATGATTCCATACCGCCGGCAGTATCGGTCATACCGTAAACTAAAATTTTTTCCATATTTAATCCTTTCGGGTTGACTGTCTGATTTTTGCTATAAAGAAAACGGGCAAATATAAATTATGCTTTATAAAAAAGAGCGTTATTGCCCTTGCTTTTGAAAAAAGCGAGTAATCCACATATTTTAGTGCCTTTTTATAGCATCCGTAATTGCAAATCTCTTTAAGGCGCCTGAATTTAGCAAAAAAACCTAATGGATTATCCGAATGGAAAACATTATTAACCGCTATCAATAACAGATGGAACAAAACAAAATTGTGCGCCCTAATGTTTAATGTTTTTTGGTTGGATTTGCTAACTGTATCAAGTATATGCTCCATGCTCTCGTGATAAAGTTCGGGCATTTGGGGGTTAAATCTCCTTACTGCCGAGCCAACCGACAATGTAACAACATAAAGCACCTCATGGAGATAATATATCTTTTGTGCTTTACTGTAACAATTTATTGCAAAATCGGCATCTTCCGCAAGAATAAAGGATGTATTAAAACGAATTGCATTATCGTTTAAAAACTCTCTCCTAAACGCCTTGCAACAACAAATTGCCAATCCGTTTTCAACAATCAAAGAATCCTCTAAAACCTCTTTACACTCTTCACCGCTGAAATATCTTGATTTATCCCCGTAATTGACATTTTCAATACTATATGTGTATTTTTTGCAATGGTCAAAACAAACGATATCCGCCCCGTGATTATTATCACAAAGAGTTTTTATGGCGCCATCAGTTAAACCATCATCGGCATCAACAAACACGATATATTCGCCATTTGCCTTATCGATACCAAAATTTCTGGCAGCCGATACTCCGCCGTTTTCAATATGATAAACCGTAACATTCTCATATTTCTCTGTTTCGGCCAAAACTTCAAGCGTATCTTTGTTTTTTGAACCGTCATCAATAATAATAAGTTCAAAAAGCTCGGTTTGTTGCTCTAAAACCGATTTTAAAGCAGATTTTAAATAAACTGTGGCGGTATTATATACCGGTATTATTACACTTATTTTCGGTTTCAAAATATCACCGCCAAAATATAGTTAGTTAGTTGCCGAAGAGGTTTCTTGTTTTTTTAAGTAAGTACCCTCTTCTTTAATAAAGTCGTGGATCTTCTGTGTGGCTATTTCTAGGTCATAAATACTGTACCAATACTTGCCTATAAATGCATCATCACCCGTTTTTTCGCCACAATCTTCATCTGGGATGCTAAGACTCTCAATAGTAGGTGATTTTGTAAGCGCCCAGGTGGCGAGACTTGTGATTTCGCTGTTGGTAAGCGATGTTTCACTATTGCTAAGCGCCATCTTTATAAGACCGGGTAATTTTGTAATACCCTGCTTTTTAACCTTCTCAAACATAAGCGAGAGAATCTCTCTTTGTCTGGCTGTTCGTGCAGCATCTCCCCCTGCGGAATAACGGTTGCGAGAATATGCAAGTGCCTGTGCACCTGTAAGATGCTGCGGCCCCGTTTTTGTAATTTTATCACACGGAATACCGATTTCGTTAAGTTCGGGCACGTAGGTCGAGTTCATAACATATTTTTCACTCGCATCAACATCGACAGTCAAGCCGCCGAGCTCATCAATTATCTCGGAGATACCAAAGAAATTTACAGTAACATAATCGGTTATGTTCATATCGTAGTTTTCATTAATTGTTTTCATCGCAAGGCGTGCGCTGCCGTAAGCGTAAGCGTGGGTTAGTTTATCGTATCCGCGGTCTTCTATTTCAACATAAGAGTCACGCGCGATAGACGTCATTTTGATCTTATCATGTTCCTTATCAATAGTAAGTATAATTACTGCATCGGAACGGCCTTTGAAAGACTGAGTTCTTGTATCGATACCAAGCAATGCAATATTGATAACCTCATGCTCTTCAAGAGAAGAATTAACACCCAGTTCACCCGGGGTATATTCCTGACCTCTGTTCACATTATTAAGCAAATCGTTTAAATACCAATAACCGCCGCCAAGAATAACAGCCAAAACGGTTATAACACTAACCAAAGCGATAATAATGCCTTTTTTGCGGTTCGGCGCGGATGCACCCCTTTTAGCATGCTTTGCATGTTTTTTGGTGCTGCTGTATATATCAATATCATTATAAGCATTATTTGATTTTTTTGCCCTTTTCATTATTACATCCCCATATATTTTTTAGACAAAATATGCCGTATAGTATTATACTACAAACAATCGCTTTTCGCAATATAAAATTATAATATTCGACAAATAATTAGATTGTTTACTTTTTTAACATAATGCTGTATATTTAATATAACCAAAATACATTGCAGTAGGAATAAGCTGATGGAAATTTTATATGAAGATAAAGATATATTTGTTTGCATAAAACCTGTGGGCGTTTCATCCGAAAACGGTATGATGCAACTTATTCGTGAATATTTAAAGGATAATACGGCATATGTTGGTATCATACACCGTCTTGATACAGCCGTCAGCGGTGTTATGGTATACGCAAAAACCAAAAGTGCCGCCGCTAAAATTTCAGGGCAAATTCAAAACGGTGATTTTAAAAAAGAGTATTATGCCGTAGTATTAGGTTGCCCCGAAGTAAAAGACGGAACATTTGAAGATTTGCTTTTTAAAGATTCGGCTAAAAATAAGGTTTTTGTTGTTAAAAACGAGCGCAAAGGTGTAAAACGCGCCGTTCTTGAATACAGTGTTTATGAAACTGTAAATCTTGATGATAATAAGATTTCATTATTAAAAATCAAATTAAAAACCGGTCGCAGTCATCAAATACGCGTACAGTTTGCTTCACGCAAAATGCCGCTTTTAGGTGACGGAAAGTATGGCAGCCGATATAAATGCAACATTGCCTTGTTTTCTACGGCAATTAAATTTATACATCCTATCACACACGAAGAAATGCATTTTTCCGCACTGCCCGAAAATATTTTTCCCTTTAATAAGTTTGCTATAAAAAAAGAACTATGATTTTCATCATAGTTCTTTTTTATTTATTGTGTTATTTCGCAACCGCCAATAGGACGAATGAGCAATACATAGCAACTACCCTCACCGAATACCTTTTCAATAACGGTTTTATAGTTATCCAACATATCAGTGGGAACAAAGCACTGGATAGTACCTGCAAAGCCGCCGCCGTGAACACGCCAAGCGCCCTTATTTGTGCCCTTAAAGAACTGTTCTGTAATAGCAAGGCCCAAGCATACACCCTGCTCATAAATATTGGATGTTGAATATACATTTTGCAAATACTTGTATGAAGAGTCACCCGACTCTTTTACAAGGCGTAAAAATTCTGCAAAATCATCTTTTTTGAGAGCTTCTTTTTCAAGGTCAGCGCGGTCATCTTCGTTAAAGAAATGTATAGCGCGAAGCACTGCTCGGTCACCGTATTCTTTACGGATTTTTGCTATATTTTCAAAGAAATCAACCGGCTCAACATCGCGTAAGAATCCTTGTCCAAAATAGTTACTTACATTTCGGCACTCAACCGTAATATCGGCATAGTCCTGTGTTAAGTTAGCGTGGTTACCGCCTGTGTTTACAACACAAAGCGCATAGCCGTGCTCACCAAGGTCAAAATTAACCTGTTCAACAACCGGTTTCTTAGGGTCTTTAAAATCAATCGCGGTAAAGCCACCCAAGGAACTTGCTGACTGGTCAAGCAAACCGCAAGGTTTACCGAAAAATTCACATTCAGCTTTTTGAGACATCTTTGCAATCTCAATACGGTCAACTGTACCGCCGTTAAACATACCGCTTATGATATTACCGATAAGCACCTCAAAAGCGGCCGAAGAAGAAAGACCTGAACCCTTTAATACATTTGATGTTGTGTATGCATCAAAACCGCCTATTTCGTAACCGTTGGCTTTAAAAATAGAACACATACCGCGAATAAGCGCGATTGCTCTGCCTGTCTCGGCTTCGTTAATCTCAAGTTCGGACAAATTGATAGTATCCATATCATAGCCCGCAGATTTAATACGAACAATATTTTCGGTATTGGGAGCAACAACGGCAATAACATCCAAATCTACGCTACCTGCCAATACCCTACCGTGTTGATGGTCGGTATGGTTACCGCCAACCTCGGTACGACCGGGGGCCGAGAAAAGACGCATATCCTCCCTCTCGCCGTAAAGTTTTACGAATTCATCACAAGCATCACTATAACGCTTGCGCGCATCCATAGTATTTTTATAAAGCTGTGCAAACATACTGTCATATTTGCCTGCCAAAATGCTTTCTTTTAACTGTATGGTATTCATAAATGCACCGCCTAATTCTTATTTACTGATAATTCTTACTGTATCGCGAGCGATAGCAAGTTCTTCATTTGTGGGAATTACATATACATTAACCTTTGAATCGGGTGTAGAAATTTTAATTTCTTCGCCACGAACCTTATTGAGTGTGGGGTCGATTTTAATGCCCATAAATTCAAAATCCTTACAAATATCAACACGAAGTTCAGGGTTATTCTCGCCGATACCTCCTGCAAACACGATGCAATCAACACCGTTCATAGCGGCAATGTAAGAACCGATAAACTTAACAATCTGATAACGTTGCATTTCTAGCGCCAAAGCGGCCTTTTCGTTACCCGATGCTGCCGCATCAACAAGGTCACGGTTATCATTAGTAAGACAGGAAATACCCAATGTACCCGATTTCTTATTGCAAATATTGTTTATATCATCGGGTGACAGGTTTTCTTTTTTAGCAAGATAAGTAAGAACTGACGGGTCCATAGTACCGCAACGGGTACCCATCATAAAGCCATCAAGGGGTGTAAAGCCCATTGATGTATCAAAGCAAACGCCATCTTTAATGGCCGAAATCGAGCATCCGCTACCTAAGTGGCAGGTAATGATTTTGAGGTCTTTTTTATCCTTGCCTTCCATAACTGCGACACGGTCACTTACATACTTGTGGGAAGTACCGTGAGCACCGTATTTACGAACACCGTACTTCTCATAATACTCATACGGCAAAGCATACATATATGCGCGGGGTTGCAATGTCTGGTGGAAGGAAGTATCGAAAACGGCAACCTGCGGAATTTTATCGCCAAATGTTTTTACACAGGCGCGAATAGCCAATACGTGTGGCGGGTTGTGGAGCGGCGCCAATTCACCAAGTGCTTCAATATCATCAATAACCTTGGGTGTAACGAGACAAGAATCACTGAAAATACTGCCGCCTTGTACTATACGGTGACCGATGGCGGTAATTTCATCAAAAGAATCCATAACCTTTGCATCACTTTTTGTGAGTGCATAAACAACACTCTCAAATGCCTCTGCGTGAGTAGGCATAGGCAACTCTGCTTCATATTTTTTACCATCAGGTGTTTTGTGTGTGATTGTACCGAGTGTACCGTCAGTTGCGGCAATACGCTCACAAATACCCTTACATACCAATGATTCATCGCTCATATCAATAACCTGATATTTGAGTGTTGAACTACCTGCGTTTACTACGAAAATTTTCATTTGTTTTACCCCTTGTCCGTTTAAAATATGTTGCATAAAAGTTTTTATTATGCTATTATTATACTTGGATTGGCAGTATTTACTACCATACCATATAATAATACTTTATTTACACTTTTTTTTCAAGACTTTTTTAATGAAAGGATGGTTAAATTATGCAAAATGTTGGAATTGTTGCTGAATTTAACCCTTTTCATAACGGTCACAAATATCTGATAGACTCGGTAAAGCAAAACGGCTCCCGCATTGTTTGTGTTATGAGCGGCAACTATGTTCAACGCGGTGATACTGCTGTAACCGACAAGTTTTCACGCGCCGAGATGGCGGTAAAGTGCGGTGCCGATTTGGTGGTGGAACTCCCTACCCCGTGGGCAATGTCGACCGCGCAAAATTTTGCTTTTGGCGCCGTTGGTATTTTAAACTCACTCGGTATTATTGACACCATTGCCTTTGGTAGCGAATGCGGCGATATTTCACTTTTAAAACAAACCGCCGATATACTCAAAAGTGCCGATTTTAACGATAAAATAAATAATGAAATATCCTCATCTTCAAAGACCTTTGCCGCCGCAAGAAGCGATATTTTTGATAGAGATTATCCCGAATTTAGCCACATTTTAAAGGGCGCTAACGACACCCTTGCAACCGAATATATTTTGGCGGCAAAACGCGTAGGATTCGGCGGCGATATTTTACCGATAAAACGCATTGGTGCGGCACATGATTCTCATATTGATGATGCAACCGTGTCGGCATCTTTTATTCGCAAAAAAATAAAAAGCGGTCAAGCATCTGTTTTAGAAAAATACATGCCAAAACAGGCAGTCGATGTATTAAATAACGCGCCCATATCTGATATTTCACGCCTTGAGACCGCTATCCTTTGTAAATTACGGGAGGTTTTTGCAAACGACACAGTACCCAACCTTCCCGATTTAAGTGAAGGGCTTGAAAACCGCATAAAGAGTGCGGTTAAAAATGCCACAACTCTTGAAGGGCTTTATGCCGAAATTAAGACAAAGCGTTATACTCTGGCGCGTATCCGCCGCATATGTTTATCGGCTTTTTTGAATATTGATAACTCATATTTTGGCATACTGCCGCCGTATATTCGCGTCTTGGCAATGGGCAAACACGGCGAGGAGGTTATTAAAGCGGCAAGTAAAAATGCCGTTTTGCCGATTATCACAAAACTAAACGGGCTTAACTTAGATGATGCTTTTACCCGCAGGTGTTGGCAGTGCGAAACACTTGCGACCGACCTTTATACCCTATCTCTTAACAAACCGCTCGGTTGCGGTGAAGAATACTATCAAAAAATTATTAAAACATAAGGAGTGTTTTAAAATGGCAATAAAAACAGAATTTATTAACTACAAGCACTATGGCGAGTGTATCAGTTTGTCTAACGGTGAAGTGGAACTCGTTGTAAGCATCGGCGTAGGTCCAAGAATTTTACGCTATGCTTATACCCAAGGTCCTAACATTCTATGCAATAACGAGAAACGCTTTACGCCCTCGACCAGCCCTGAATTTGAAAAATACTACGGTGAAGGCAAGTACTTTAATCTCTACGGCGGTCACCGTTTATGGATTTCTCCTGAATACTATCCCGAAATGTATTATCCGGATAACGACCCCGTTAAATATGAGATATTGCCAAACGGTCTTGTATTAACACCACCCCCACAGGAAGAAAACGGCATTCAAATGAGTTGGCGCATAATCATGGATGAAAACGGCACAGGTGTTGAAATCGAACATACTGTTACCAATTTTGGTGAGCGTGTGAAGGAATTTGCGGCTTGGGCTCTTTCAATTTGTGCCGAGGGCGGTACCGAAATTATCCCGCTTAACACAAATCACGTTAAGTATCTGCCCAATGCCAGAATAGTTGTCTGGCCATACACCGACCTTAGAGCAGAAAACATTTATCTCGGCAAAAAGTATGCAACCATCCGCCAACCCAAAGAAGGCGCTTTAAAGCTTGGCTTTGACCTTAAAGACGGCAAGGTTTACTATGTTTTGGATGACTGTGTGTTCACAAAACAATATAATCCCAACTACCCTGCCGGTGACTATCCGGACAAAGGCGCATCCTATGAAACATATTCTTGCGCACAATTTACCGAACTTGAAACCTTGAGCGAACTTAAAAAAGTTGCCACAGGACAGTCTATCGTTCATACTGAAAAGTGGTCGCTTACTAAAAAGCCCTGTGACTTCGACCCCACTGATGATGATTCCATCGACAACTTTGTCAGCAAACTATAATTCTTTTGGCGGAAATTTCTTTATGGGATTTCCGCTTTTTTATTTTAAAAAACTTGACTTTTTACCACTTTGTTTATATAATTGATTTGTTGCAAATTTAATATGGAGAGTTGTCCGAGTGGTCGAAGGTGCAGCACTCGAAATGCTGTGTTGGTGACGAGCCAACCTAGGGTTCGAATCCCTAACTCTCCGCCAAAACGAAAATCCTGTCGACTTTTGTCGATGGGATTTTTGTTTTGTATTATTCGTTTTTCATTATTCAATATTCATCATTCATTCGACAGGATTTTCAATGAATATTGAATAATGAAGTCGCTTCGCTGATGAATAATGAATAATTGATTTAACCTAAAGTTTCTGCTATAATATTGAAAAGGGCGGTGTCTTGAATGAAAGAAAATTTACTTATAGATAAATCTATTGCTTTTGCTGCAAGAATTGTAAAACTGCATCAGCACTTAATTAAGAATAAATAGGAAACAGTAATATCAAAACAAATTGTTCGTAGCGGCTCAAGTATAGGTGCAAACATAAATGAAGCAAACTATGGTCAAAGTAAAGCTGATTTTATTTCTAAAATGCACATAGCACTAAAAGAAACCGCCGAAACAGAATATTGAATTAAATTACTTTTTATGTCTGAATATATAGATGATAAAATGAGCAATTCTTTACTTGACGATTGTCTTGAAATTAAACGAATTCTAATTGCCTCAATCAATACTGCAAAGGAGAATTCAAAATGACATTTAATTTTGATACTTTTTCAAAAGAGTTTAAAATATTTTATGATGCTTTTTCTCCTGAAACTTATGGTGTTTCTATGGGACGTGCAGCTGAAGATGCTGCTATAGAGTTTGATAACCTTTCTGATGAAGAAAAAATACTAATCGATGAATGGTTTCTTGACCTTTTCGAACAAGAAAAAGATTATTATGGTATTCCTTATCTTTGGGTTGTTGAAAAATTAGAGGATGTTCGTTTTATTCCCTTGATTAAGAATTATTATAAAAGGTTAAAAAAGCGACACAAGAAAATTGTTGAAACAAGCATAGATGGTAAAATTATTAAGGCACGCTCAAATTTTACAAGCGAATTGGTTTTGTGTAAAAAAGTTATAAAAGCACTTAAATTAAAAAAATAATATGTAGTGGTTCGAACATATAGGTTAAAATTTCAAAAGACTTCGAATTTGTGCAACCATTTCAAAAAAATCGACAAGTTTCAACTTGTCGATTTTTTATCCATTGCGAAAGCAATGGTATATAAGCACACTTCATTATTCAATTCATTATAATAACTAAGGTTGATTTATGGGGCGCTTTGTTATATAATAAAATATATAACCCATATGTTAGGAGATAACTGATTGAATATACTTCATATGAAATACGCAGTGGAAATCGCAAATGCGGGTTCCCTCAACAAAGCATCGGAAAAACTGCTGGTGGCACAGCCAAACCTTAGCCGTTCGGTTAAAGAATTGGAGGGGGACCTTGGAATCACCATATTTGAGCGCTCGGCACAAGGTATGCGCTTAACCCCTGACGGTGAGCGTTTTATTGGATATGCAAGAAAAATACTGGATGAAATTGATGAGGTTGAAAACCTGTACAAAAATGACAAGCAGGTTGTTCGCCGTTTCGCCATTTCGGTTCCACGCTCAAGTTATATCTCGGATGCATTCTCAAATTTTTGCTCGATAATCGGCAAAGACCCTGCCGAAATATTTTATAAGGAAACCAACACCTCCCGTGTGTTGCACAACCTTCTGCGCTCGGACTACAGCTTGGGAATTATCCGTTATGCCGAAAACTACGATAAATATTTTAAGGCAGTGCTTGAAGAAAAAGAGCTTTCCTATGAGGTTATTACCGAGTTTCAATATGTGCTTGTAATGCACAAGGATAATCCACTTGCAAATCGCGAAGTACTTTATTTCAGCGACCTACATCCCTATATTGAGGTTGCACACGCCGACCCATATGTGCCATCATTACCCTTAGCGCAGGTACAAAAGCAAGAGCTGCCCGATAATACCGACCGAAAGGTATTTGTGTTTGAACGGGCAAGTCAATTTGAATTACTTGCAAAGTGCAAGGATACTTTTATGTGGATGTCCCCCGTTCCCGATGATTTGCTTAAACGGTACGATTTAGTTCAAAAGAAATGTCCCGATAACACAAAAAAGTACCGCGATGTTCTTATTTATAAAAAAGGTTACAAACTGACAAACATTGATAAATTATTCATAAAAGAGCTATACAAAGCTCGGGATGAACATATTTAGATGGGGTTATATCAAAAAATATAACCCCTTATAATTTTTTGATTATATGCAGTTTGCTGATTACTTGTTATAATATTAACAAAGTTTTTCACGGAGGTAAAACAAATGAACTATGGTATAATTGACGGCGTGGAAAAGCTTGAAACCGCAATCAAAGAATTGCGTGTAGCTCAGAAAAAATTCGCCGAATACAATCAAGAACAACTCGATAAAATTTTTACCGTAGCGGCATCGGCTGCAAACAAAGCAAGAATTTCTCTTGCTAAAATGGCTGTTGAAGAAACCGGTATGGGTATCGTAGAAGATAAGGTTATTAAAAACCATTATGCTGCTGAATATATTTACAACGCGTATAAAGATACGAAAACACGCGGTGTTATAGAAGAAGATACCGCTTACGGCATACAAAAAATTGCCGAGCCAATAGGTGTTATCGCGGCGGTTATACCCACTACCAACCCAACATCTACCGCTATTTTTAAAACACTGTTGGCCCTCAAAACAGGTAACGGAATTATAATCAGTCCCCACCCGAGAGCAAAGAATTCAACAATAGCCGCCGCAAAAATTGTTTTAGAAGCGGCTGTATCGGCCGGAGCTCCCGAAGGTATTATCCGTTGGATAGATGTACCGAGTCTTGAAATGACCAATACCGTTATGAAGGAAGCCGATATAATTCTTGCCACGGGAGGTCCCGGTATGGTAAAGGCGGCTTATTCTTCGGGTAAACCCGCTTTGGGTGTTGGCGCAGGTAACACTCCTGCCATTATTGATGATACTGCCGATATTATCTTGGCTGTAAACTCAATAATTCATTCCAAAACATTTGACAACGGTATGATTTGCGCATCCGAGCAATCGGTAATTGTGCTTGAAAATATTTACGATGCGGTTAGAGATGAGTTTGCAAATCGCGGTTGTTATTTCCTAAATAAAGAAGAGACCGAAAAGGTACGAAAGACCATTATTATCAACGGTGCGCTCAATGCTAAAATAGTTGGTCAGAAAGCGCACACCATCGCCGCTTTATCGGGCGTTGATGTTCCCGAAAACACCAAAATTCTTATCGGTGAGGTTGAAAGCGTTGATATAAGCGAAGAGTTTGCGCACGAAAAACTCTCCCCTGTCCTTGCTATGTATAAAGCACACAACTTATCCGATGCATTTGACAAGGCCGAGCAGCTTATTGCCGATGGCGGTTACGGTCACACCTCTTCCATTTATCTGAATGAAACTACTGAAAAAGAAAAGATTGCTGAATTTGCAGCGCGTATGAAGACCTGCCGCATACTTGTTAACACGCCATCTTCACACGGCGGTATCGGTGACCTTTACAACTTCAAGTTGGCACCGTCTTTAACACTTGGATGTGGCTCGTGGGGCGGCAACTCGGTATCCGAAAATGTAGGTGTAAAACATCTTGTAAATATTAAAACTGTTGCAATTAGGAGGGAGAATATGCTTTGGTTCAGAGCGCCCGAAAAGATTTATATTAAAAAAGGTTGTTTGCCTGTAGCACTTGATGAGCTTAAAACCGTTATGGGCAAAAAACGCGCATTTATAGTAACCGATACCTTCCTTTACGAAAACGGATATACAAAACCCATTACCGATAAATTAGAAGAAATGGGCATTGCATATACTACATTTTTCAATGTTCAACCCGATCCAACCCTTGCTAACGCAAAAGAGGGTGCGGCACAAATGGCTGCCTTTAAGCCCGATACAATTATTGCCCTTGGTGGCGGCTCGGCTATGGATGCCGCTAAGATTATGTGGGTTCTCTATGAGCATCCCGAGGTTGACTTTATGGATATGGCAATGCGCTTTATTGATATCCGTAAGCGTGTTTACACCTTCCCGAAGCTTGGCGAAAAGGCATATTTCGTTGCTATACCCACATCTGCCGGTACAGGTAGCGAAGTAACACCATTTGCGGTTATAACCGATGAAACAAGCGGTGTTAAATACCCGTTGGCTGATTATGAATTACTTCCCGATATGGCCATTATTGATACCGATTTCCATATGAGCGCACCCCGCGGTCTTACCGCCGCTTCGGGTATAGATGCGGTAACACACGCGCTCGAAGCTTATGCATCAATGCTTGCCACCGATTACACTGATTCATTAGCGCTTAAATCGTTAAAGGTTGTATTTGAATATTTGCCACGCGCATATAATAACGGTGCTACCGATGTTGAAGCCCGTGAAAAAATGGCTAATGCAGCAACTATGGCAGGTATGGCGTTTGCTAATGCTTACCTTGGCGTTTGTCACTCTATGGCACACAAGCTTGGCGCTTTCCACCACCTACCCCACGGTGTTGCAAACGCACTTATGATTGACGAAGTTCTCCGTTTTAATGCAAGTGAAACACCTGTAAAAATGGGTACTTTCTCTCAATATGACCATCCGCACACACTTGCCCGTTATTCCGAAATTGCCGATTATCTCGGTATTAATGGTAATACAAACGAGGAAAAACTTGAAAACTTGATTAAGGCACTTGACGATTTGAAGCAAGCCGTTGGTATTAAGAAGACCATCAAGGAATATGTTACTGATGAGGCCGATTTCCTTGCACGACTTGACGAAATGACCGAACAGGCATTTGATGACCAATGCACAGGCGCCAATCCGCGCTATCCGCTTATGAGCGAAATTAAACAAATGTATCTTAACGCCTACTATGGCGAACACAAGGATATTTAAGGAGGTTTCTATATGCAGTTTGATGAAATCATAAAAACATGTGACGAAAAAAAGATTTACCGAGTAAAAGACACAACCGTTAAATTATT